>CASFSG010000026.1 GCA_949297305.1 uncultured bacterium | reverse complement strand
GAAGAAGATGCTGGTGAATTATATTTAAAACTTCGCTCGCATTATTATATGGCGATGAATGACGATTTAATTCCTTTAGAAAAGAAAAGAGTCACTAAGCCATTCAATTTCATTTTCAAAAAACAAATTAAAAAAGATGTCAATAATAGCGCCTTAAAAGGACCTAACTTGAATGGGTATGATAACATTTTTGTTATTGATTCACCTAGCAAAATTCATCCTTCGATGATTTTGGAATCTAACAAATATAAATTGAAGATATATTCGGATATGAAAGCAGCGATTATCTATTCGAATAATTATCTTGACGATATTGAATTACTAAATGGCTATAAAGATAAATTGAGAGCGGGAATTACCGGCGAATTTATGAACTTAAAACCAGAAATTATCGATAAGTTTCATCCTTATGATCACTATGTAAAATTAATGTTTTCTAAGAAAGGCCTTTAAAGATGGAAAAATTAAAACTCAATTATAAAAGAACTTTAATTATCGGTTTTGCCTTCTTTGGTATTTTAATGCTATGGCAAATTTACAATACCTATTGTCCAGTTATTTTAACCGAATTACTCGTTAGAAAGATGGGTAATGCCGAGCATAATGAAGTTCAGTGGATTGTTGGTATCATTATGGCTGTCGATAATATTTTAGCGTTATTTATGTTACCGATTTTTGGCGCGCTTAGCGATAAAACTCGTTCGAAATATGGTAAAAGAATGCCTTACATTTTTATTGGAACAATCTTATCGGCGATTGCTTTGCCTCTCATCCCGTTAGCGTTTGCCTACGATTCGTTATGGGGTGTTATTGTGACGATGCTATTAGTTTTGGTTTTTATGAATGCCTATCGCAATCCCGCTGTATCATTGATGCCTGATATCACCCCTAAACCTTTAAGAGCAAAGGCGAATGGCGTAATTAATTTAGTTGGTTATATTGGAGCCATTTTAGCTGGTGGCATCGCTTTATTTATAACAACTAGCAAGTATTTTCGCGCTGAACTTGATGATGGTTCAATCAATCCTAACTATCAAAATTGGCTCATCTATCTTCCCTTTGTTATCACCAGTGTTCTCATGCTTATTTCGTTGGTCGTTTTAGTTCTTAAAATTAATGAAAACGATTTAGAAAAAAAGATGGCCATCGAGATGTTAGAAGGGGAAAAAGAAGCTGAAGTTATCGAAGAAATTAAAGAAGATACTTCTAAAATAGGTAAAGGCAATTTTAAAAACTTAATTTTAATGATTGTGGCAATTTTTTTATGGTTTGCGGCTTTTAATGCGGTTGAAACATTTTGGTCAAATTATTGCACCTATTATATTTCGTTTACTTCCTATTCGATGGCAACTAATGTTTTAGCCATCGCTTCGATGATTGCTTTTATTCCTGCTGGAATGTTAGCAACTAAAATTGGTCGTAAATATACCGTCATTATCGGTTTAGGATTATGCATTTTGCCAATTGCCTCTTGTTTTATTATGTCGCCTTTAATTATTCAAGATGCTGGTTTAGTATCTAATCACACCTATTTAGCGTTCATTTACTATATTCTTTTTGCTATTGCTGGAATTGGATGGGCGTTTATTAATTGTTGTTCATATCCGATGGTTGTCGAGTTAGCTAATAAAAACAATATCGGTAAATACACTGGAGCTTACTATGCTTCGAGTATGCTCGCTCAATCGCTAACCCCAATTGCTTTAGGTGCTTTAATGCGTTCACCCTCTTTCCAATATGGTGTGATGTTTATTTATTCGACAATTCTTTTTGTTGTCGCGTTGATCGTCTTTTTCTTTGTTAAAGAAAATCGTCAGAAGAAAATTACTTATAAAAAAGGTCTGGAGGCTTTTGATCAAGATTAATTATGCCAGCTATTTTAACGCATTTTGCTTTTGCAAAAGATAATTTCATTTTTGAAGAAAGATATCATCCTCTCATCGCTATTGGTGCGATGGGACCTGATACTTATTTCTTCTATGGTTATTCATTAAAAAAAAGAGAATATAAAAAAGAAATAAGAGGCTTTGGCACCTATCTTCATCACATCAATGTCGCAAAGTTTTATGATGCTTTATTAGATTATGCCGCTAGACAAAACAAGGAAGAACAAAAGATTTATTTTGCTTATATTTATGGTTTGTTGCTCCATTATATTTTGGATCGAAATGTTCATCCTTATGTCTTTTATAAAACAGGTTTTACAATTAAAGAAGAAGAAAAATTTGCTTATATGTATGGGCATGTCTATTTTGAAAGCATGATGGATTCTTTAGTGAGCAAAGCGAAAAAAATTAAAATGAAAAATGCGAAAGTCATCAAAAATGATCGTGAAGATGTTTTAAAAATTTCAAAAATGCTTTATGAAGTCAGCGCCATTATTTTTAAATTTTCTTTTTTGTCGCCGTTATCATTTTACCAGGCATATCTAGACATGCGTTTTTTGGAGAAATTATTTACCTCGCGCTTTGGAATTAAGCGCACCATTTATCGCCTCTTTTTTCATAAAAGCCAACTTTATCCCCAAACGAATATGAATAAAGTTAAATATAATGATATATTGGATGTTTTAAATGAGAAAAAAGCATTATGGCTAGATCCTAGTAGTGGAGCATCACATCATGAATCATTCGCGGAGCTTTATGCTTTATCTTTAAATGAGGCTAAAGAGGTCAAAGATTTTATTTTAGAATTTCTTTCCTCTCAAAAAAATAATCGATTTTTAACTAAATTTATGAGTGAAATTAATCACGATGGGGAAGTCGTTGGGGCAAGCAAAAGATATATGGATTATGTCTATGACAAATTACCTAAACGGATCATCCCTTTTATCGTCAATAATTAATTATGGAAAAAGAAGAATATTTAAGTAAATATCCACGACCCTCTTTAAAGAGAAATTCCTATTTATCTTTGCATGGCCCTTGGGAGTATAAAATTCTTAAAGATGAGGAATTGTCTAGTTGGGATAAAGTCAGCTTCGATGGTGAAATCATCGTTCCTTATCCTCTAGGATCACCCTATAGCCAAGTTGATAAAATTCTTTGTCCTGATGAGGTTCTCGTTTATCATCGCAAAATAAAATTTCCAAATGATTTTATTAAGGAAGATGGTCACTTATTTATTAATTTTTTTGGCGTTGACCAAATTGCTATCTTATATCTTAACGGTAAATTTGTCGGAAAACACGAAGGCGGCTACACCCCTTTTAGTTATGATATTTTGCCGTTTGTTAAGCCAAATGAAGCAAATGATTTATATTTATATGTCAAAGACTATACTGATACATCTTATTATGGTCGCGGGAAACAGGCTTTAAAACCGCATGGCATCTGGTATCACCCTTTTAGTGGTATTTATTTGCCAACCTTTATTGAGGCTACACCAAAAGCATATCTTAAAAACATTAAAGTCACCCCCTTATTCGATGAAGGGAAAATCGATATATATTTAGATGCCGATGAGAAAAAAGAACAAGCCAAACTTTACTTAGAAGGCAATGAAATATCTCTTGATGTTAACAAGCATCAACAATATCAATTAAAGGAAATTCATCCTTGGTCAATCGACGATCCTTATTTATACGATATCAAAATCAAATATGGTGAGGATGAAATCGAATCATATTTTGGTTTTCGTAAAATTGAAATTAAAGTTGATGAGCGAAATATTAAAAGATTTTATTTAAATAATTCCCCGATATTTATTAATGGTTTACTCGATCAAGGATATTTTGCAAATAATTCGATTACTCCATTAAAAGAAGAAGAATATCTTCGCGATATTAAGCTAGCAAAAGAATTGGGCTATAATACTTTGCGAAAACATCTTAAAATCGAAAACCCTCTCTTTTATTATTATTGCGATAAAGAAGGAATGCTTCTTATTCAAGATTTTGTTAATGGTGGTGGAAAATATTCCTTCTTTATTACCGTTTTTAGTGGCTTTTTTGGTTGGCACTATAAGGACAATAATTATTCTCTTTTTAAACGGGAGAATCTCTTAGGAAGAGAACTATTTAAAAAAAGTGTTATAGAAATTTTATCTCATTTATATAATCACCCATCAATTATTCTTTACACTATCTTTAACGAAGGTTGGGGACAATTTGATTCAAAAGATATATATGAGCTATGTATGAAGAATGATTCGTCGCGTTTATATGATGTGAATAGTGGTTGGCACGATCAACGAGTTGGTAAGATAAAATCAATCCATAAATATTTTGTTAAATATCATGAAAAACCAGATAAATATCAGCGATTAAAATTCCTTTCAGAATTTGGTGGATATTCTTTTAACGCAAAGATAGGCCAAGGGAAATATAAGATGTTTGGCTATAAATTTTATCATAGCCAAGAAAAGCTAATGAATGCCATCAGTAGCTTATATTACCAACAAATTATTCCTTCGATTCCTCTAGGGCTTAGCGGCGCAATTTATACTGAACTTAGCGATGTTGAAGGAGAAGTCAATGGCTTAGTGACTACTAGTCGAGAACAAGTTAAAGTTGATCGAGCAAAAATGAAAAAAATTAATCAGGATTTGCAATTAGAATTTGCTAAAAGCGTTAGAAATGAAGAAAAATAAATTTGGAAAATTATTTTTACTATCGCTATTAATATGCATTTTAGGATCGTCTTTTACTTACGATAATTCACTGAATTTTAATTCATTTGATTTATCTAAGATTGACGATGATATTTTAAACGCAAAACTTGAAATAGCGACTTCGCCTAATGATTCTTCTTATTTATTATCTCCGCGCGATGAACCTTATTTTTCTAGGCAATTACAATTTGAAACAATCGAGTATTATTCAACCTATAATTTAACGCGAGGCGAAGGTGTTAAAATTGCGATTATTGATACTAAACCACAAATTAATCACCTCGATTTTTATGATGAAAATGGCGATAGCGTTTTTTCTTTAGATAGCGCCTTAATTGTCGGTGGTTATAGCGGCAATACTTATTATACAGTTCGCGACTATGGTTTAGATGTAATTTGCGAAACTGTCGATTCCTCTAAACACGGAACTTCGACGATGGGAGTAGTAAGCGCGCAAGTCAATGGCTTATTAGGCGCAGGGATTGCTCCGGAAGCGGAATTAGTTGCCATTGCTTTAGAAAAGGCAACGGTTGGAGAAATGCTAGGGGCTTTTCAATATGCCTATCAAGTAGGAGTTGATATTATTTCAATCTCGATGTTAGTTTACGAAAATAGTTTTGTCGATAGTAATGGTGTAGAGCATGTTGGTGTCAGTGGTATTAAAGAAGCGATTGCTCCGTATTTAGAAGCCTTGTATCAAGAAAATATCGTCGTTGTCGCTAGTGCGGGTAATGAAGCGACAGATCAATTAGCCTATCCCGCAAATAGTGAACATGTCATCTGCGTTGGTGCTTTAGAAACACGTTCAAGCACAAAGTTAGCTTCTTACTCTAATTATGGTCATTCAACTATTGTTGCGCCTGGAACAGTCTATGCCCCAGCAACTTTTTATCCTTCTAGCGGCGAGATACAATATAATCGCTATGGTCAATTTGAAGGAACATCTTTTTCTGCTCCAATTGTCGCTGGTGCTTTAGCCCTTTATAAATCTTGCAATTTAGAAGCAAACGTCGATGAGCTAACTAATGCTTTAACTAATAGCGCAATCGACTTAGGAGCAAAAGGATATGATGGCATTTATGGTTATGGTCGCTTATCAATCGCTAATTTATTAAATTATCAAGTGCCTTTTGCTATAGAATATTGTATTTATATTATCGTAGGAGCAATTCTACTTTTATCTTTAATCGGTGTGATAATTTTCATTATTATTTACGCTCATAAACGTAAAATCTTTAAAGAATAGGAGCAATTCTATGTTTAAAATTATTTTATTAATCTTAACATTATCATCATCAAATTTCCTTGCTTGCACTTTTAATCCTCACAAGTTTACAAAGGAAGAATTTTCATATCATCGCCAGGTTGAAATTAACCAATCTTCCTTAATTAAAGCGAAGACTTTTCAACAAGATATCATTCCTCCTTACGATTATCTAGATGAAGAATATTCTTATCTTGATGAGCCTTATTATGCGATGGAAAATAGTGAAATGTCTTATGTTAATGATCTTGATTTAGGTGAGGCACTTAATCAATATCGCGGCGAAAATGTGCGGGTAGCTGTTATCGATACGGGTTATAACTATCTCCATGAAGAATTTTCTTATCTTGATGAAAATAATCAGCGACAAACTTTATTTTCGCCTTTAAGTGCTTGCGTTGACCTTTATTACGATTATAGTAGCGACCAATATTATCTTGATATTCTTCCGGTTAGTGAATATGGCTATGAAGTAATTATGGAGGACACTAATCCTGCATCTTATAGCGAGAATAATCATGGAACATCGGTTGTCGGAACAATTTTTTCGCAAATTAATGGCTTAGGTATCTTCGGTCTATCACCTAATGTTGAATTGATTGCAATTAAATTAGAACATCTATATTTAGATGAAATTAAATATGCTTTAGAATATCTTATAGAAATCGGTGATGTTGATATAGTGTCAATTTCCTTAGGCGCTTATGCTGAAAGTTTTGTGACTAGTGTCGATGGCAAAACTTACGAAGTTAATGGTTCGCCCGAAATCGCTACTTTACTCGATGATGTGATAACTAGATGTTATCAAAACGATATGTTTATTTTAGCAGCTGCTGGCAATGATAATACATCTCATATTTCTTATCCAGCTGGTAATAATTATGTTTATAGCGTTGGAGCGTTAGAAGAAGGAAATTCTTCATTGCGCGCTTCATATTCTAATTATGGCAATGTCGATATTTATGCTAGTGGCACCGTCATTAGTCCGATCGGCTTTTACGATTATCCTCAACTCGATCCAAATAGTTCCTATGGTAAAATTTCTGGCACTTCCTTTGCTTGTCCTTTGCTAGCTAGTATTGCTGCTTTATATAAATCAAAATATCCTTACGCTAAACCGAATCAAATTGCCGAAGCATTGAATTTAACAGCGACTGATTTAGGTGTAGACGGTCATGATGATATTTATGGATATGGTCGCGTTTCAATTGCTAATTTAATGGATTTTGTGCCTTTAAAAACAGTGACATCAAGTAAAAATATTTTACTAGAACTTGATAGCGAACCATTTATGTTAAATTTAGAACTTTATCCTAGTAACGCCTCAAATCAAGATTTTATTATTTTTAATAATGGGCTCGATAACATTTTAGATTTTACAAATAATACTATTACACCATTAAGGGTTGGTGATTTTGCTTATGAATATCGTTATCTCAATCACGCTCCTTTGAAGGGAACCGAAAATGAAGTGAGCGATTTTTGCGTTAAAATAAGTGGACAAGTTTTGGAAAATTTAGATGATGTTATTTTAAATTCTTTCAATGAAACTTTCCCCTTTAATCGAGAACTTAACTTAAATGATTTCTTTTTTGTCTACCAAGATGACTACTATGATATCCCTTTAGCAAGCAATATTTATTTTAATCAAGTTAAAACAGACTTTATGCCTAGCAAAGATATATTCTTATCTTATTTAGGAAGAGACTTCTCCTATCATTTAAAGGTGTCTTTAGATAATTTAAGTTTAGATGACTTCCCATTAGCAACGATCGCTTATCTTACTTACTTTGATGAAATAACCCATCAAGAATGTCTAAATCATTACGATAATTTTAGGGAAGAAATTTGGCAAGAATTAAAATCTTTATATGATGAACTCGTTAGTAAAAATCCTCAATTTAGTGATGATGTCATTAGTGCAATGAGCGATGATTTATTAGCCCGGTATCATCTAATTATTAATAAATATCATTATGACGATTTTTTAAATATAGGCTTAGAAACTTCCTTAATTAATCGACCCTTAACTAATAACATCAATAGCGATTTGATTGTGATAATAGTCGTTAGCGTTCTCTTAATATCAGTTGTAGCACTTTTCTTAGTTATTTATCGTAATAAAGGGCATCTAGAGGTATGATTAAATCGCTTTTAATTGGTATTATTTCGCTTTTATCTTTCACTAATGGAAGATATTTTGCTACTAATAATTATTTAGAGGAAAATACTCTTTATCAATTTAATCACGATATTTTTACTTCGTCTAATCCTTATCAGGAACCATATTATTTAAACGAAGAACAATATCAATATCAACATCTCGATTTAGGTGATAGCTGGTCAACATCATTAGGTGAAGGAGTTAAAATCGCTATTATTGATACAGGCATTCGCTATGACCATCACGATTTTTATGATGAAGATGGATGTTCGATTATTTCGGAAGATAGTGCTTCTATTATGCGCGTAGTTTCACCTAGCGGTGGCACTCATATTGAAATAAAAACGGTCAAAGAAGAAGGCTATAAAATCTTAATGGAAGATACTACTAATAGTAGCAATAATCATGCGACAGCTGTAACTGGCACAATAGCTTCGGCCATCAATAATAAATTGGGTGTCGGATTAGCCCCTAAAGCTGAAATTATCAATATAAAATTAGGCGATTTACAAAATTTAGAATTATATGCTGCGCTAGAATATGCTCAATCGCTCGATGTTGATATTATCAATATGTCTTTTGCTCTTTATGAAAGCGATTATCCTGGGATTGCAAAATCTTTAAAACCTTATATCGATGCTTGTTATAATCAAGGCATTACGATGGTCGCAAGTAGTGGCAATGACCAAACCTACCTCCCTAGCTATCCTGCCGCCTATGATAACGTGATTGCTGTTGGAGCTTTAAAAGATAATTCCTCGAATGAAATTGCTGAATATTCTAATTTTTCATATAACGATATCGTCGCGCCTGGAACAGTCTATGTTCCTTGGATTGATTATGGTAGTGCCTACACTCTCGATGATTATCATTATCTTTCTGGTACTTCTTTTGCCGCACCTTTAACTAGTGCAGCTTTAGCCCTCTATAAAGCAAAATATCCGCATGCGACTTGCGATCAAATGAAAGAAGCGCTCCTTAATAGTGCGATTGATTTAGGCTTAGAAGGTTACGATTATGATTTTGGTTATGGTCGCTTATCGGTTGCTAATTTATTAAATTATCCACCCTTAGAAAGCGTTTCTTATTACGACGAGATTAAAATTCCTTTAAGCGTCAAAACATATCAAATTGTCTTAGAAACTAATCCTTCCGATATTTTATTAAAAAACATTACATTTACTTCCACTAATGAAATGGTTGCTAGTGTTAATAATCAAGGTTTACTATCGTTAAAAGCACTTGGTAAGACAACCATTAATTATCAATCTAATGTAAATTCTAATATTTTTGGTAGTTTTACTTTAGAAGTCATCGATGAAAATATAAATTTAGATTTAAATAATACCAAAACAAATTACACTTTTGGAGAAATTATTTCTCCTATTGATATTAAATTTTTAGATGATTATCTTCCATCGGATTTAACGATTAAAGGAGACACGAAATCTTTAGGTGAATATGCAATTAAAATTGTTATTGCTGGCTATGAAATTCCTTTAAATATCAAAGTGACAAATTTAAACGCTGAAATAACGAATTTTACGCCGATAGAACAAGCAGAAGCCTATTATGAATATTTTATGAAGTATAGCGGGGAAGAATGTCAAAATCATTACGATAATTTTTCTAATCAAGTTTGGGAAGAATTAAACGCTGAATATGATTATATGCTTAGTAAAAGTAAAGAAGAATTGTTATCTTTAGAGAATTTTGAAGAATTAAATCAACGTTATATGTTGATAGTCAACAAATACAACTTTAATGGTTTTATAGAGGATATAAACAATCAAAATTTATTAAAACCACTCGATAATAATTCCAAAGGTATTCTTTTAATAACGATAGTATTATTAGGGGTTATTTTAGTATTTTTAATTGGACTTTTATATATAATTTTCAAAACAAAAAAGCCTAAAAATAGTAAATAGTCGACTTTTTATATAATTTTCGAAAATAAATAGATATTTTATTGAAAGCGCTTACATTTAAGCTTATAATTATCGTTAGATTTTAACAAATTCAATTGTTATTCATCTTAAGAAAAAGGAGTCAATAGAATGAAAACAAATAAGAAATTTATCAAATATTTAACTGTTGGTTTCTTATCCATCAGCGCTTTAGCAGCTATTACTGTTTCTATGGTATCTTTCACTAATGAAGAAAATGAAGTTGAAGTAGTGGCCGAAGAGACCAATATGCCTAATTTCGATCGATTTGTATATTTACAACCGAGTGGAGATTGGAAACGAAATGATGAAAGATATGCCGTTTGGTGCTATGGTAGTTCAACTGGTGTGGCAGACGCTTTTGTTGATATGTCATATAAAAACAATGATGGTGACAACGCCATATACTATGCTGAAATACCGGCTGATTATACAACCATCAATTTTTGTCGAATGAATGGTGTAACAACTGAAAATAAGTGGGAAAACAAATGGGATCAATCTGATAATATCACCTTTACTGGTCGCCATATTTACTATAATGACAATTGGAGTTTTAGCGCCGAGTATCCAAATGCTTATGTCGCTCCTTCATCTGAAACTATCACTATTGATGTAAATGTTGGCGAAGATATTACTGGTGATGTATATGCTTATGTTTATACAACAAAGCAAAATGTTTATAATTTGCCAGGGATTTATATTTGGCCAGGTGTAAAGGTTAATGAAGGCGAGGCTATTACCTTCTCAGCGGATTATGACATGATTATCTTTAATAATAATGGGGGCCTACAAACAGCTGATTTATATGTGCCTGCCTTAATTAAAGAGGCACAAGATAAGCAAGATGGTGTCGCACAATTCACCTATAATTTAGACGCTTATAATCGCGCCGATGGCAATAGTTGTGGTTGGTGGGGCAGTAATAGCGACGCCTTCCCCTCGTATACCACCGATTACGCGAGGGTTTATGTTAATCGTCCAAGTAAATATACTTCTCATACAATTACTTCTTTACATTATTGGAAGGAAGGCGTGGATGTTGAAGTTGTTGAACGAGGTTATATCGATTTTTCTACAAATAATTGGCAAGTATATTTTGATGTTAAAATAGCTGATTTAATCGGTTCTAAAATGCAAGTGAAATTTTATGATTCGCGTTCAGGCTTTTTAAACTATGCTTCTAATGATAGCGATTATACATATGTTAGTGGCGATAATGCGCAAGTTTATTACGCAAATGACGATAAGACGTTAACGCGCGGCATCGTCGATAGTCCAAATCCATCATCCTTAGGCGTGATCTTAGGCGGCTATTTTACTTGCTTAGATTCTTTAGATAATGGCTATGGGAATTTTGATCAATTATCGCGAACTTGGTTCACTAATGATAATGGTGAATTTAGAATTGATGACACTTGGCAAAATTTAACGATTGACGATTTTGCTAATGGCGATACCGCTTATAACGGCGAAAGAGATAATCAAGTTACCTTAATTAATAAGTACAATAAGATGATGAATTTATTTCAACAAAATAACGCTGGTTCCTCATCTTTAATCGTCAATAATACCGATTCTTTCCTAAGTGGCAGCATCATCGTTATCATCATGATCTCGCTTGTTGCGATTGGGGTTATTTCCGTCTTGATTATTAGAAGAAAAAAAGTTAATAATTAAGTCGATAAAACTATTTAATTTTTAATGGCGAACCTTAGTAGGTTCGTCTTTATTTTATGTAGATTTAAGTAAAATATTATGTATAATAATACTTGTTTAGGGGAGCAAACATGAAAAAGAAAGATGTTTATTTTGTAGGCGCGATTCTTCATCAAGATAAGAATATATTAATTATGCGAGAATCTAACCAACCATCTTTGCCGACTCATCCTTTCTTTTTTCCGGGTGCGATGATGGTAAAACATGTCGATCCTGATTTGCTACTTGTCGAAGAAGTAAAAGCTAAATATGGCCTTGATATTGCGATTGAAGAATATGTAGGAGAATCGGTTGTTGAAACCCTCAATCAAATTATTCATCTACACGCTTATTACGCTCGTTTTATTAATAAACCACAATTTAATCGTAAACAAATTGATTATCGTTTCGTCAGCGTCGATGATCTCTTATCTTATTTCTTA
>CASFSG010000025.1 GCA_949297305.1 uncultured bacterium | reverse complement strand
TGTAAAATTTTATAAATTTATTGTGTCTTTTTATGTTTCTCCTTTTTAAATTGCGATTAAAATATAGATATGCTTTATGGCTCTTTCTATCAATCGCCCATCGGCCAAATGCTCATCTTATCTAATGGCAAACAATTAGTAGCCATCTATTTTGTTGGGCAAAAAAATTATCTTCAACAAATTAAAGATGATATTAGTATGCAAAGCGATAAAATTTGCGATTTAGTTAAAGCTTGGCTTGATGAATATTTTTTCGGGCAATGCCCTTCGATTCGGTCGCTGCCCATTTATTTAAGCGGTACACCCTTTTTAAAAGATTTATGGCTTGAATTAATGAATATACCCTATGGTCAAGTTTTATCGTATAGCGAATTAGCCAAAATCATCACATTAAAAAACAAAAATAAAAAAATATCTCCGCGTTTAGTCGGCATGTTGCTTGGTAAAAATCCCTTGATGATTATTGTTCCTTGCCATCGAGTAGTGGGTAAAAATGGCAGTTTAGTTGGTTATGTTGGTGGCTTAGAAAAGAAAGAATTTTTGCTAAAATTAGAAGGAAATATTAGTTAATTTTTGTTATAATTTTTTTGAGGTTTAATAATGGCTTTATTACTAATTAATTATTTCTCAAAAGCGCTTAAAAGAACTGTCCCGATTCAGGCGATTTTACCATCGGATAAGGTGGTAAATTTTAGTGCAAAGAACAACGAAAATAAGCCATTTAAATCCTTGTATTTGCTCCATGGATATTTAGGCAATTATACCGATTGGGTCAGCAACACAAATATTCAGTTATTGGCAGAAAAATATAATTTGGCTGTTTTTATGCCTAGTGGTGACAATAGTTTTTACATCGATGGAACCTTGGATGGTTCAAAATATAGTACATTTATCGGCGAGGAATTAGTTGATATGACGCGAAAAATGTTTCATCTTTCTTCTAAACGAGAAGATACATTTATTTGTGGTTTATCAATGGGCGGTTATGGTGCGCTTTATAATGGTTTAAAATATTTTAAAACATTTGGTTATATTGCTTCTTTTTCCGGCGCGTTACATTTGTTTGAAGATAAGCGCCCTAACGCAATGAAGCATCATGATGTTTTTGGAGATTTAACTAAATTAGGTAATTCTGAACTTAATCCTAGAGTTACCTTCAAGTTAATGCAGGAAACATTAAAAAATAAGAAAGAAAAATATCCGAAGTTTTATATTTCGTGTGGAAAACAAGATCATCTATTTATGCCAAATCAGTTTTTTGCCACCTTTTTGAAAAATGAGGGTGTTGATGTACTTTTTAATTCTAGTGATGGTGGGCATGATTGGGATTTTTGGCAAACGCAAATTGTTGAGGTTTTAAAATGGTTACCTCTAGAAGAACCGGTTTTAGGAATTTCTAGCGGTAATGTCAAAACAAAATAATATATAACTGATTTGAAAAGCAATTTTATAGTTGATTTTTAAATTAAATCCATTGCAATTCTTAAATATTTAACTCTGTTTTTAAATGGCGTTATCAAATGTTGCAAGAGAAAGCTACTCAATTGCCTCAATGAATTTAGTTTAATTTGTGTGTGCTTTTTTAAATAGATATTCGTTATTTTTGACAAAAGTAAATAATGATATTATTATTTACATTGATTAATTTAAGGAGATGTTATAAATGCAAAAAGAAATTAAAAAATTAGAAAATTCTGAAATTGATGTCAATGTTATTTTAGACAAAGAAGAATGGAAGGAAGCACAAGAAAAAGCCTTAAAAGAAATTACAAAAAATATGAATTTTAAAGGTTTTAGAAAAGGACATGTTCCCGAACAACTCATTAAAGGACGCGTTTCAAATCAAGAAATCTTTTCTCGTGCGATTAATGATAAAGTTCAAGAAGTCTTTGAAAGAGTTGTTGAAGAAGAAAAGTTCCGCCTTTTCGCCCGTCCAAGTTTTGATATCGCTAAAGTAAGTGAGGAAGAAGTTGAATTTGTTTTTCACCTCACATTAGTTCCTGATGTTAAAGTTGGTCAATATAAGGATTTAGCAGTTGCGCGTGACAAAGTGGAAGTCAGTGAAGATGAAATTAATCATGAGATTTCCCTTTTATTAGAAAATAACGCTACTCTCCGTCTAAAAGATGATGTCGCCAAAAAGGGCGATAGTGTCGTTATTGATTTTGTCGGTATGATTGATGGCAAAGAATTCGATGGCGGTAAAGCTGAAAATTATGAACTAGTGCTTGGATCAAATACTTTTATTCCCGGCTTTGAAGATCAACTTATCGGTCATAAAGATGGTGATGAAGTAGATGTGAATGTTACCTTCCCAGAAAATTATGGAATGAAGGATCTCGCTAATAAAGAAGCTTTATTTAAAGTTAAAGTTCACGAAGTTAAAGAAAAAATTATGCCTGAACTTAACGAAGAGACAATCAAGGGTTTAAACATCAAAGATGTGACGAATGAAGAACAATTGAAATCTTATCAAAAATCGCAAATTTTAACGAGAAAAAACCACGATGCTGAACATAAGTTATATGAAAGCATCATTGACCAGATTATTGCTGCTAGCGAAGTAGAAATTTCACCTAAATCTGTCGCTAGCGAAGTGGAAGGAATGAAAGAACGTCTCAATCAACAGTTAGCTCAATCGGGTCTAAAATATGACGATTATTTAAAAATGATTAATCGTTCGGAAGAAGATATTAATAAAGAATTCGAAGAGAACGCGAAAAAGAACTTGAAGCGCGTTTTAGTCATAGAAAAAATTGCTGAATTAGAAAAAATTAAAGTTGAAGACGATGAATTAGAATTTGAATTTGCTAAAATTGCCGATCAATATCATATGCCAATCGAACAGGTGAAAAGTGCTTTAGGGCAAGATATGGATAATTTCCGTGCGCAAGTTCGTTCACGCCGCATTCAAGATTTCTTAATTTCTCATAACGAAGCAAAATAACTAATTTTGGAAGGAGGTCTTTATAATGGCCGAAAATAACCACGAGAAAATTATTTTACCTCTTTTAATTACTCGCGATATGCTCGTTTTTCCTTCAAGGAAAGATGAACGCATCGATGCTGCAAGAAGTTTTTCAAAAGCTGCTATCGAAGCGAGCAGGGATACTGGTAGTTCATTATTATTTATTACTAGTCAACTGGATCCCGAAACAGAAAATCCACAAAAGGATGATATTTTTGATATCGCCACTTTGTGTCGCATTGTTTCTTTTTCTGATAATGGCGATTATTATCGCGTTCGCGTCAGCGGGACTAACCGCTTTAAATTAACGTCGGTCGGATTAGATAATAATGGCGGCTATTATGTTGCCGAAGGTTATCCTCTTGATGACATTTATGGCGATGAAGAAGAACGCAAAGCTTTAGTGCGCAATATTGTTAAAACTTTCTCTAACGATCCAACTATTTGGAAAGATGTACCTAAGTCAGTTACTAATTCGATTATGTCGATGAATTATGAAGCGAGTGAATTAGGTGACATTTTAGCGACTTATTTGCCGATGCGTCGCGAACTTAGAAGAGAAATTTTAGGTCAAGTTAATGTTAACGAACGCTTAAAACTTGTTTTAAGTGCTATGAATGAAAGAAAGCAAGAAGAAGAAATCGACTTAAAAATTCAACGCGATGTTGCTTCTAGCGCCGAAAAAGCCCAACGTGATTATATTTTGCGAGAAAAATTAAAAGCGATTAAACAAGAATTAGGCGAAGATAATATGGGGGATAGCGAGGAAGATATTAAAGAAAAATTAGAAAATAATCCCTATCCAGAACATGTTAAAAAGAAAGTATTAAAAGAACTTCAACGTTACGATATGATGCCCCAAGCTTCTTTAGAAGCTTCGTTAATTAAATCATATATTGATACATTGATGGAAGTTCCGTGGTATCAAAAGACTGAAGATAATGATTCTATCGAAAATGTTCAAAAAATCTTAGACGAAGATCATTATGGTTTAGTTAATGTTAAAAAACGCATTGTTGAATATTTGGCTGTCAAGCAAATGACTGGTAACTTAAAAGCTCCAATTCTTTGCTTTTATGGTCCGCCAGGATGCGGGAAAACTTCTTTAGCTAAATCGATTGCTCGCGCGTTAGGAAGGAAATTTTTTAAAGCTAGTTTAGGTGGAATTTCCGATGAAGCTGAAATTAGAGGTCATCGTCGCACCTATGTTGGCTCAATGCCTGGGCGCATCATTAGTGGAATGCGACGCTCTGGTGTCATTAATCCCGTTTTCTTGCTCGACGAAGTAGATAAATTAGCTTCTTCTTATAAAGGAGATCCTTCTAGTGCTTTATTAGAGGTATTAGATCCTGAGCAAAACATTGCTTTTAACGACAATTATTTAGAAGAGCCTTATGATTTAAGTAATGTTTTATTTATCGCAACCGCAAATTATTTAGAAAATGTTCCGGCTCCTTTACGCGATCGTTTAGAACTTATTGAAGTTCCTTCCTATACCGAATTAGAAAAAATCCAAATCGCGAAAGATTTTCTTGTAAAAAAACAACTTTTAGCAAACGGCTTAAAGGAAGAACAAGTAACCTTTGAAGATGAGGCGATTAAGTGCATCATCGAAAAATATACTCGCGAAGCAGGGGTTCGTGAATTAGAGCGCAAATTAGCGAGTGTGATGCGTAAAATTTGTGTTGAAATTTTAACGAATAAAGACGTTAAAAATATAGTTGTTAGCGCTAACGATATCGAAAAATATCTCGGCATTGCCATTTTTGAAAATTCGAAAAAGGAAGTTAATGATCAAGTAGGCGTTGTTACAGGTTTAGCGTATACTGAATATGGTGGTGATATCTTGCCAATTGAAGTTAATTATTTCCCTGGAAAAGGTCAATTGATTTTGACTGGTAAATTGGGCGATGTCATGAAAGAAAGCGCTTCAATTGCTTTAGATTATATTCGGGCGAACGCCGATAAATATCATATAGATAGTCAAATATTTGAAAAAAATGATATCCATATTCATGTTCCTGAAGGGGCTGTTCCTAAAGATGGTCCTAGTGCCGGAGTAGCTATTACGACCGCAATCATTTCTTGTTTGACGCATAAGAGCGTTGATAATAATGTTGCGATGACTGGCGAAGTTACTTTGCGTGGTCACGCTCTTCCTATCGGCGGATTAAGGGAAAAATCTTTAGCCGCTCTTCGTAGTGGCATCAAGACAATAATCGTTCCTCGCGATAATAAAAAGAATGTTGATGAACTTCCTGAAGAAGTTAAGTCTTCATTAAAAATTGTCTTTATGGATAATGTTGATGATGCAGTTAAAGTAGCGATTCGTCAATGATTAATATCAATTTTAATAATATTAAATTTGTAACATCTTCCTATGACGGGCAAATTAATTTTGCTCGTCTAAAGGAAGTTCTTTTTGTTGGTCGAAGTAATGTTGGTAAATCTTCTTTAATTAATGCTTTATGCAACCATAAACGGATGGCTTATGTTTCTTCTACGCCCGGTCATACTCGATTGTTGAACTATTATTTAATCGACAACCAATTTTATTTAGTCGATAGTCCTGGCTATGGTTATGCTCGTCGGAAAAACAATGAGATTTTATCTTATGGAAAAATGATGGAAAATTATTTAAAAAACCCTTATTTAGCTTTGGTAGTTTTTCTATTTGATAGTCGAAGAATTTTAAATGAAGATGACACGATGCTTTTAAATTATTTCGATGAATTAAAGATTAATTATTTGCTCGTTTTAACAAAGGCCGACAAATTGAATCAAAGTTTAAAAGCTAAAGCAGTCAATTATTTAAAAAACAATTATTTAAGTAAAGATATCCTTTTTGTTTCTTCTTTAAATAAAACGGGGATTGACATTTTAAAAGAAAAAATTTCTAATTTTCTTGCGCAATGATTGATTTTATCATCGCTAAAATATAAGATATTGATGTCCGAGGAAAAAAGAAGTTAATTAGGACTACCTTTTAGAGAATCTAGGATGGTGGAAGCTAGATAGGCAAGCTGATTATGGTCGCTTTTAGAGGATAGATGGGTTCGCCCTTTATAGCGTTATAAGAGCATATTGATTATTCGATATGAATTAAGGTGGTACCGCGTGAAATACGTCCTTAAACGCGGCTTTTATTTTTTTAGGAGAAGAAAATGTTAGACAAAAATTTCCTTCATCAAGAAGTCGAAAAAGGCAAATACGATTTTTGGAAAAATAATGATTATTTTTTGGCAGGCATAGATAAAACCAAACCAGCTTTTTCAATGGTTATTCCGCCGCCTAATGTTACTGGTAAATTGCATTTAGGCCACGCTTGGGATGAAACTCTTCAAGATATTATTGCTCGCTATAAAAGAATGCTTGGATACGATGTATTATATTTACCTGGAACCGATCACGCTGGAATTGCTACACAAGCGAAAGTCGAGGGTATTTTACTTAAAGAAGGCGTTACACGATATGATTTAGGACGCGAAGGTTTAGTAAATAAAATTTGGGAATGGAAAGATGAATATTCGAATATTATTCATCACCAATTTGAAAAAATCGGCATTTCTGTTGATTATACTCGCGAAAGATTTACTCTCGATGAAGGTTTATCAAAAGCTGTTAAGAAGGTTTTTGTTTCTTATTACAACAAAGGTTTAATCTATCGAGGTGAAAGGATTATCAATTATGATCCAGTTTTACATACTGCCTTAAGTAACATCGAGGTTATCTATAAGGAAGATAAAGGAAAAATGTACTATTTCCGTTATCAGGTTATCGGAAAAGATGAAACTTTAATTGTTGGAACGACGCGACCTGAAACGATGTTTGGCGATGAAGCAATTTTTGTTAATCCTACCGACGAAAGATACCAACATTTAATTGGTGAATTAGTAATCAATCCTGCTAATCATCAACCTTTAAAGATTCTCGCTGATAATTATGTCGATAAAGAATTTGCATCAGGAGCTATGAAATGCACCCCGGCGCATGACCCTAATGACTTTAATTTAGCAAAAAAATACAATTTACCGATTACTCGTTGTTTAGATTTTGATGCTAGGATGATGGCTAATGCTGGGGAGTTTGTTGGTTTAGATCGCTATGAATGTCGTCAAAAATTAGTTGAAAGAATTCAAAACGAAGGAAATTTAGTCAAAATTGAAGAAATTGTTCATCAAGTCGGTCATAGTGAAAGATCAGACGCGATTGTTGAACCAATGGTGATGAAACAATGGTTTGTCAAAATTAAACCATTAGCTCAACAAGCATTAGAAAAAAGCACTGTGCAATTTTATCCCTCGCGTTATTATGAAACTTTCAAAAGATGGATGGAAAACGCTGATGATTGGTGCATTTCGCGACAATTATGGTGGGGTCATCGAATCCCGGCGTATTATGATGATAAAGGCAATGTCTATGTTTCAGAAGATGATTTGACTAGCAAAGGATATAAACAAGACGACGATGTTCTCGATACTTGGTTTTCAAGTGCTTTGTGGCCATTTTCAACACTTGGTTGGCCAACTAAAAGTGATGATTATCAACGTTATTATCCGACTTCTTGTTTGGTAACCGGTTATGATATTATCTTTTTTTGGGTTTCTAGAATGATTTTCCAAGGTCTTGAATTAACGAAAGAATCGCCGTTTAAAGACTGTTTAATTCACGGCTTAATTCGTGATAAATTTGGCAAAAAAATGTCGAAGAGTGCGGGAAACGGAGTTGATCCGATTGAGGTAATTGAAAAATATGGCATCGACGCTTTAAGAATTTTTTTAGTTAGCGGTTCCGCGCCTGGACAAGATATTCGTTATAATGAAGATAAATTAGCGTCATACCGCTCTTTTTTAAATAAAATATGGAATAGCGCTCGCTATGTTTTATCTTTGAGCGATGATAACAATTACCAAATTGATAAAAAACTTTTAAAACCAATTGATTTTGATATTTTAAATAAATATAACATCGCTTTAAAGAAGATTAAGAATTTTATGGATGAATATGAATTTTCTCAAGCGATGGCGATTTTGTACAATTTCGTTTACGATGAATTTTGCGGTAATTATATTGAAATGAGCAAAGTTAGTCTTAAAGATGATGATATTAATTATCAAAATAGCGTCAAAGGCCTTTTGCTTTATTTGCTTAAGAATATCATTCTTTTAATTTATCCTTACGCACCATTTATCAGCGAAGAGCTCTACCAAAATCTACCATCACATCGCAAATCTATCATGGAAGAAACTTATCCGACAATTTTTGAAGTTGATATCAAAGGTGAAGATTTAGAACAAGTTGATGTTTTGTATAATTTTATAAGCGCTGTTCGTAGTTATAAAACTGAAAACAAGATTGCCCCTAACGCGAATATTTCTTTATTAATTGAAAGCAAAAAAACCCTTTTTAGCGAATTTGCCTCTTATTTAAAGCGTTTTACATTTGCTAAAAAAGTTGAGTTTATATTTACTTCTAAAGATGGTAAATATCAAAAATATCCTTTCGGCAATTATACCTTATATTTGGAAGTAGAAGAGAATAAGGAGGAAAAAGAAAAGGAAATCGCTCGCTTAAAGAAAGAAATTGAACGTTCAAAAGCTATTTTAAATAATCCTAATTTTCTTGCTAAAGCACCAAAAGAAAAAGTCCAAAACGAAAAAGAAAAATATGAAAATTATTTAAAATCGCTTGCATCTTTAATAAATAATTAATTTTTACGGACCAAAAAACTTTTTTCGCCCTAATAAAATAGCGGAGGTGAAAATAGAATGGTCAAAGTATTTATTGGAGTCTTGGTTAGCGTTGTTGTCTTGATTGTTGTCTTCCAATTTGTTGATCCTAATTTTGGAAATGTTGTCGGCAATATTGTCAGTGAGAATACCGCATCATTAACATCGTTGAGCGTTTCTATTTCCGGTGAAATAACTCGGGCTGGGACCTATGTTCTCGATCCGAATTCTACTTTAGAAATGCTTATTGAGCTTGCTAGCGGCGTTACAAGTAATGCCGATGAACTCGCTTATGATACGAGTTATGTTTTGCAAGATGGTTTATCGTTTTATATCGCCCCTAAATATGACATGAATGATGTGTGCGAATATGAACCGATTGCGAAAGTTAACATCAACGAGGCAAGCGAAGATGAATTGATGGAAATTAATGGCGTCGGAAATGCTATTGCCACATCGATTATCTCTTATCGCGATGAAAACGGTCAATTTGGACGAATTGAAGACATTAAAAATGTCTCAGGTATCGGCAATGCAACCTTTGAAAAAATTAAAAATTATATTGTCCTAAGGTCGTCTTAACAAGATGATGATCTTTTTCTTCCTTTTCGCTTTTGCGTTAGGGTTATTAGTTTTACATAAAATTCCGATATTTATAATTATAAGTATTGGATACTTAATTTATATTTATTTGCGAAAAGGAAGAAAGGTCTTCATCTATATTCTTTTAACGATGATTTTAGGATTTTTAGTTAGTTTAATTAAGTTCACTAATAATCCTAACAACGGAATTTATCAAGGCATAGTTATCGAAAGCAAGAATAATTATGTCCTTTTTTTATCTAAAGGAGAAAGATTTTATCTTTATTTAAAAGATCACACTTATGAAGTCGGCGATTATTTAAAGATTGAAGGTTTTGTAGAAGAAATCAAATTTACAACATACGAAAGTCAATTTAATTTTAAAGAGTATTTATCAAACAAAGGCGTTTATCGTCAATTAAATAGTCGCAATATTGAAACTATTTGGATGAACCCTTTGCGTTTTAAGGCAAGAAAAAATGAATTTTTAGCTAATTTCAATGATAACGCCAGCGCCATTATCGACGCTTTTTTATTTTTTAATAAAGACTATGATTCTTCATTTATTCAATTAACTAGCGATTTAAACATTATCTATCTATTTGCGGTAAATGGCATTTATCTTCATATAATGATGCATCTACTCACTTACCTTGTTGGTTTAAAATTTTCTAAGAAAGTATCAATGATTGTGCCTTTAATTATTTTTTCACCTTATTTTTTAATCTCGTTTTATCGGCCGTCGATTATGCGGGTTCTCTTTTTAGAAATTTTTAAAATATCTAATGAATTTTTCTTTAAGAAAAAAATATCGCGTTTAACGATGCTTTCGATTACTGCCTTCATCTTTTTACTATTTGATTATCATCTAATTTATCAAAGTTCTTTTTATGTTGGTTTTTTAATCTCTTTTATGATGTCATTTATCAATAAAACGATGTATAAAAGGAGAAAACTATTTCAAAAAATCAGCGTTCCTGTCATTATCTATCTAGCGGTATTACCTTTTTCGCTTTCTTTCGATGGTTCTATTCATTTATTTTCTTTATTTTATCAATTTATCATCGTTCCTTTAAACTCGCCCTTTGTCATAATTTCTTTAATTTCTTTTTATTTTTATCCTTTTATAAATATTT
This sequence comes from uncultured bacterium, assembly GCA_949297305.1. Classification (GTDB taxonomy): domain Bacteria; phylum Bacillota_I; class Bacilli_A; order RFN20; family CAG-826; genus CASFSG01. The sequence goes on along the minus strand of CASFSG010000025.1, from coordinate 70,745 downwards.
TGAATGGTTATGGTAATTTTTTATATCAAGTAATTTGTTTTTTTGCACGAATTGATATTCGCATTTATCTTGGCGAATTGACATCATTCTTTCTTTTGATATATTATTTTTTAATATTTCTTACCCTTTTTGCCTTAGAAGCAAGAATGAAAAGACATTTTAAAATATTTTCTCTTTCAACAATTATTATTTTATTAATTAATGCGATTCCCATCCGATCTTATTTATATAATGGCGTTTATTTTATTAATGTTGGTCAGGGTGACGCTATTTTACTTAATGATAACGGAAAAACCATCTTAATTGATACAGGTGGTTCGCTTTATAACGATATTGCAAAAGAGACTCTCATTCCCTTTTTTAGAAAAAAGCAAATAAATAAACTTGATTTTGTTATTACTACCCATAACGATTTTGATCATAATGGGGCGTTAGATAATCTCAGGAGAAATTTTACAGTGAAAAACTATTTATTTAGTAGTGATTCCTTCCCGTTGAAACATGGTGGTTTTTATATTGAAAACTTAAATATTTATCAAGGCAACGAGGATGAAAATGATAATTCATTAGTTCTTTATTTTGAATTTATTAACTATAAATTTTTGTTAATGGGGGACGCAAGTAAGAAAATTGAAGAAAAAATAATCATTGATCACCCATCCTTAGATTGCGACATTTTAAAAGTCGGTCATCATGGGAGCAATACCTCTACAAGCGAAGAATTCATTCGACAAGTGAGTCCGCTTGAAGCGATTATTTCTGTTGGGGCAAATAATTATTATGGTCATCCTCATCAAGAAGTTATCGAGATTTTAAATGCTCAAAATATTAAAATTCGTCGTACGGACTTAGAAGGGACAATTACCTATATTGGGTTTTTTTGATAAAAAAGTGAAATTACTATTGTTCAACAATAGTATCGGACTATAATATTGACGGAAAGAGGTTGGTTTATGAAACACTTAGCATTTATAATTCTCGAAAATAGCCGTCCTGCCGAAGAGGCTCTTTTTAATTTATCTAAACAAGGTTTTAATGGTACCGTCTTACCATCGTCATCTTTGAAACATGCTCTAGATAACGACGGTGAAATACCAATGTTTATTAATTTATCACATTTAGAACATATCAAATATGAGAGTAATTTAACAATTTATATTGTTATTAACGAAGAAGATATTCCTGTAGTCAAAGAAATAATTAGTAAAGCGACAAATCATTTTAAAAATTGTCATGGCGGAATGTTTATTGTTCCACTAGAAAGTTATGAAGGAAGTTTTTAAATTATGACGGTGGTTATTGCTTCCATCCTCTGGGTTGGTATAGCCGTTGGGGTTGGTTTATTAATGTCAAAATTGATGAAACTAATTCATTTCCCTAATGTCACGGGTTATCTTTTAGGCGGTATTTTAATTGGTCCGTGGGTTTTAGGGTTGTTCAATCAAGAACTCTTTAATAATATTTTATCTAGCATTAGTTGGATAAGTGATATCGCTTTGGGATTTATCGCTTTTACAATTGGTGGTTCTTTTAAATTGAGCGCATTAAAAAAGGTTGGTAAACGGGCTACAGTGATTACTATTTTTGAGGCTCTTGGTGGGGCAATGATTGTTATTGCTGGTCTTTTTATCGGTTATTTTGCTGGATTAAAAGATATGGGTTTAACTATACCAATGATTTTAGTTTTAGGTTCCATTGCTTGTGCGACTGCTCCAGCCGCTACGCTTTTAGTAATTCAACAATATAAAGCCGACGGCCCAGTAACTAGAACTTTAATTCCTGTAGTTGCTTTCGACGACGGCGTTGCTTTAATTGCTTTTGCAATTTTGTTTGCAATTAGTAAAATTTTAACAATTGGTGGCTCTTTTGATATAGTAACTGCTCTTGTAATTCCACTATTAGAGATAATTATTTCTTTAGTTATTGGTGCCGTTTTTGGTTTAATCATTTCATTAGCAACGCGTTGGTTTACAGGCCGCGGCAATCGCATGATGCTCTGCATTTTTGCTGTTTTAATTTGCACAGGCCTTTCTTTAATTGACACCGAAACGCTCGGCTGGGGATTTTCTTTTCAATTATCAAATTTGCTCACGATTATGGCGATGGGCGCGGTGTATGTGAATATGGCGCGCGGAATTGAAAATACTGGAATGTTTCTCGATAAATTTACTGCGCCTATTTTCATGCTCTTTTTTATTATCAGCGGAGCAAACTTAAACTTTGGTATTTTTATGAACGAAAATGCAATATTAATTATTATTATCGCTGCAATTTATCTAATTTGTCGCGTTATTGGCAAATGGTCGGGTTCAGCAATTGGTGCAGGTGTGACAAAATGCGAACCTAATGTGCGTAAATATTTAGGCTTTACTTTAATTCCTCAAGCTGGCGTTGCTTTAGGTCTAGCAAGCAATGCCGAATTATTCTTTACGTCCATCGGAAATGAAAATCTGATATTTGTTGGTGAACTTCTATATACTTGCATTATCGTTAGTACCATAATTTATGAATTGGTCGGGCCACTTGTGACAAAGTGGGCATTAACTAAAGCTAACGAAATTGCTCCTAGCGAAAAGAAGAATAAAATTTCCACCAAAGAAAATTCCTAATTGTTTCATGGACTAATTGATTAATCATTGTTATCATTAAAGTATGTTATACATACTTTTTGGTAAGCAACCTTTAATGATAAAAAAACAGATTAATAAACTGTTGAAAAATAGTTTAGAAATCATTGATGAATTTTCATTAAATCGTTTTGATTATCTTAAAGATGATATTAATGACATTTCCTTAGCGATTGAAACTATTCCTTTTATGCGTGAAAAGAAAGCGGTAGTGATTGAGAACGCCAATTTATTAAAAACTAAATTAAACGAAAAAAATAGAATTATTTTGCGTTCTTTAAATTCTTTAGACCAAACAATTGATGTCTATTTCTTATATGGTAATGATGATATTTTAGAAACGAACGAAATATACGTTTTAGCAAAAAAAAGTGGCAAAATTATTGAATTAAAATCATTGGAGAAAAACGATTGGCCAAAATATATAAAGAAATATTTTAATGATAAAAACTATCAAATTGACGATGCTTCTATCAAAGAGATAAACAAAAGAGTTAACGGCGACTTATTTACTTTTATGAACGAAGCAAATAAACTGATGCTTTTTTGCGAAGATCATCAAATTAAAATTACTGATGTATTTTTGTTGGTAACTAAACCACTTGATGATGATGTTTATGCATTAGTAAACGCTCTATATCGTCATAATAATCTAGCGGCTTTAGACATCTTTCATGATTTAGAAATTTTAGGTAAAGGTGCGGTGGAGACACTTGTCCCATTATTAGGAAATCAATTTCGTTTAGTTAAACAAGTTAAGTTTTTGTACAATCAAGGTTTAGATTATCGCGAGATAGCTCGTCAACTTAATGCGCATGAATATCGGATAAAAATGACTTTAAAGAACAGCTCTTCCTTATCAAATGAAGATATTGATAAAATTTTAAACAATTTATATTTAATTGATTTAAAAACAAAAAGCGGTCTTTTAGACCGCTCATTTGCTCTAGAAATATTTCTAATTAATTTCCCTAATTTTAATCTCAACTTAAGCGATTGAATTAACCAATTTTTGAATTTCGGCTTTTTTTCTAGCGGCAGTATTTGCTTTAATGACGCCTTTAGAAACAGCTTTATCTAATAAAGCATAAGCCTTATTTAATTCGATGGTTGCAGTTGCTTTGTCGCTTTTAGCAGCACTAACGCGCACTTTCTTAATTTGAGTGCGATATTCACTTTTAATCGCAGCGTTGCGTTGGCGAGCTTTTTCATTTGTGAGATTTCTTTTGATTTGTGATTTAATTTGTGCCATATATTTTTACCTCAATTCAGCGTTAACTATCTTATCAAACTTGTTTATATTAAACAAGTATTATTTTTTAGACAACTTACACTTAACGGCATTTACTCGTTAGCGTTTCTTTTTCATCGTCTTTATTGAGCGAATAAAAATAATAACCGCCTGCTAAATTATAAGTCTCATATCCTATATTGCTTAAATAGCGACAAGCTAAATAACTTCTTAGACCGCTTTGACAGTGAATATATATCTTTTTGTTTTTATCTAATATATTGTGGTTTATGCGCAATTTATCTAATTCTAGATGAATTGAACCAGCAATATGTCCTAAAGAATATTCATAATTAGTTCTAACATCAATCAATACATTGTTTTGATTTTTTAATATCATAGGAATATCTTCGATATAAAATTGCTTTATCAAACCTTTATGGATATTGTCAGATATGTAACCTAAAAAATTAATCGGATCTTTAGCGCTAGAAAATGGCGGAGCATATGCTAAGTCTAAATCTTTCAATTCGTAAGCCTTCATTTTGGCTTTAATTGCTGTAGCTATGACATTTATGTGTTTATCAACCCCTTCTTTACCGATGATTTGAGCGCCGTAAATTTCATAATTGTTTTTATCGAACAACAATTTTATTGTTAATGTGGAAGCTCCTGGATAATAAGATGCATGCGATAAAGGCGCTATAATAACTTTTTCATACTCTTTTTTTAATGTTCTGATAACTTTTTCATTCAATCCAGTAGTCGCACCTACTAAATCGAATATTTTAATGATGGAGGTAGCGAAAATACCTTCAAATTTTTCGTGCACACCATTTAAAATATCTGCTAAATAGCGACCCTCTTTGTTTGCTGGACCAGCTAAGGAAATCAAACCATTTGTTTTACTTATAGAATTACGAACTTGAATTAAATCACCGATTGCATAGATGTTTTTATCACTTGTTTGAAATTGTTCATTGACATCGGCGCTTCCTTTAATCCCCAATTGCAAATCAGCTTTTTTAAGCAACTCATTATCAGGAATTACTCCAATAGCTAAAATAACAGCGTTTACTTTTAAATTATCGCCATCTTTAAAATCGATTCTAATATAGTTATCTTCTTTTCTAAATGAGAGTGTTTCTTTTTTTAATAGCAACGAAATTCCGTTTTTTCTCATTTCTTTTTCTAGTAGTGGTACCATATCCTCATCATAATTAGTTAAGATATGCCCCCCTAATTCGATAAGATGAACTTTTTTTCCAATTTTACAAAGATTTTCTGCCATTTCTACGCCGATAAAGCCACCTCCAATAATAGCGACACTTTCGACATTATTATGCGAAATAAAATCTTTTATTTTAAAAGTGTCTTCAACGTTTCGCAGTGTCAAGATATTTTCTAGTTCAATTCCTGGCAAATTTGGCTTAATTGCTTTTGCGCCTGTAGCAAGGATTAATTTGTCATATTTATCGATAAATTTTATGTTATTTTTTCTATCTAATACTTCGATTTCTTTTTTCTCTTTATCAATATTAATTACTTCGTGATTGACCTTGACCAAAATATTAAATCTTTTTAAAAATAGTTCTGGTGATTGGAGGGTTAAATTGCTTTTGTTAGTTATCACTTCTCCAATAAAATAGGGTAATCCACAATTTGCATAACTTATATAATTTGATTTTTCGTAAATTATAATTTCATCATTTTCATTTAAACGGCGATGTCTAGATGCAAAACTTGCTCCACTAGCGACACCACCAACAACAATAATTCTCATATGTTAATTTCCCTTCTTTAATATTTTATATTTTTTCTAACAACATCTCATTATTAATGCATTTTTAAATTAAATGAACTCGTTTATAATAATAATTATGGATAAAAAAGATTTACGTGTTGTTTTCATGGGTACGCCCGAATTAAGTGCAGAAGTATTAAATTTTGTCATCAATAATGGCTATCATGTCGTTGGCTTGATTGCTCAAGAAGATCGCCCGGTTGGTCGTAAGCGCATCATCAAAAAAGTTCCGACAAAAGTTATTGCTGAAAAGTATAACATTCCAGTTTTTCAGCCTCATAAGATTCGTAGTGAATACGAATTTGTAAAAGATTTACGACCTGATTTGATTTTAACGATGGCATATGGGCAAATTATTCCTCAAGGCCTCTTGGATATTCCTAAATATCTTTGCCTTAATCTCCACGCTTCGATTTTACCAAAATATCGAGGCGCTGCTCCAATTGAAAGAGCAATTGAAAATGGAGAAAAAGTTAGCGGTGTCACATTGATGGAAATGATTGATAAAATGGACGCTGGTAGAATTTTTGCTATTCGCGATTTTGAAATCCTAGAAACTGATAACTATGCTTCGATAATTAAAAAGATAATCAATGCTTCTTATCAACTTGTCGATGAGGAAATTATGCCAATTATTGAGGGCAAGAATAAAGGCGTTAAACAAGATGAAAGCCTCGTTACGTTTGCCGATAAAATTAAACCAGAAGATGAAAAAATTGATTTAGAAAGAACAAAGAAGCAAATTTTTGATCAAATCCGTGCCTTATCGCCTCATATTGGTGCTTATTTATTTTTAGGCGAAAAGAAATTTAAGATATTTGAGGCAGTCATTTATGACGATGTTATTAGTCCTAAGCGAGAAATATTAATTGAGAATCGTCATTTATTACTCGCTTTGAAAGATGGTCGTTTAGCGTTAAAAATGGTTCAATTAGAAGGCCATAAGATGATGAATGATGTTTCTTTTATTAATGGATATAACTTTTTGTTGCCATCATCAATCAAATGAATAATTTGAAAAGAATAAAATTATCCGTCCATGGCTTAGTAGACTTTTTGCTTAGACGCGGGGATATCGATTCGCGCGTTTTTTCCGATGAAACGATGCGTGAGGGCACAAGAATACATGCCTTTTATCAACGGCGACAAGGAAGCAATTATTTAAGCGAGTATCTATTAGGAGAAGAATTTAAGATTGATAATTATATAATCGCTTTAGAAGGAAGGGCGGATGGAATCATTTTAAGTTCGCTGCCCGAAATTGATGAAATAAAATCGACAATTGTGCCTTTAGAGGAATTTTATCAAAGCCAAAAAGATTGGCATTTGGGCCAAGCTAAATGCTATGCCTTAATGTATGCCCATCAAATAAATTTAAAGCATATTGGAGTGCGCTTGACTTACATTAGCCAACTCGATAATTCCAAGTTGATTAAAAATTTTGTATATAACATCGAAGATTTAGAAGAAGAGATTAATGGTTATTTAAGAGAATATCTCAATTTTTACTCGAACATCGAAAATCATATCGTTTTACGAAATAAGATGGCAGCTGAACTCGATTTTCCTTTTGCGAATTTTCGTAAGGGTCAAAGAATGCTCGCGCGCTATGTCTATTCTTTAACAAAAAAAGGTGGCGAAATGTTTGTTGAAGCACCAACTGGTATTGGCAAAACAATTTCAACTTTATTTCCAACAATTAAAGCTTTTAAAGATAATTATCTCGATAAAATATTTTATTTAACCGCTAAAAGCAGTGGCAAAAATACCGCCACAAACGCTTTAAATCTATTAATCGCTGAAGGAATGCCGCTTCGCTATATTGTCATCAAAGCGAAAGAAAAAGTTTGTTTTACAAAGAAAAAAGAATGCAATCCAGATAAATGTCCATTTACAATTGACTACTACACCAAATTAAAAAGAGTTATAACTTCTAATTTAGAAAAATACCAAGCTTTCGATAATGAATTAATCGATAAAATTGCTAAAGAAGAGGCGATGTGTCCGTTCGAATTAAGCCTAGATTTATCCTTATATGCAGATGTAATTATTGCTGATTATAACTATGTGTTTGACCCACAAGTTTATCTAAAAAGATTTTTTGATGAAAACATCTATCATTTATTTTTCCTAGTCGACGAAGCTCATAATTTAGTTGAACGAGGAAGGGATATGTATAGTGCAAATATTTCTTACCAAGATTTCAAAGAAACTAAATATCTCACTAAATTGCTGCCAGAAAATAAAGGATATGCAAGAATATATCGAAAATTGAACAAATTGTTTAAACAAATTAATAAAGAATATGAACAAGGTTATGTTCTTATCGATGATTTGCCTGAACAAATGTCAAGTAGTTTAGCGACATATTTGACGCAAATCAAAAACATTTTAAAGAACAATGATGAAATTGTTAACGAAGAAGTAATGAATTTCTTTTTCGCTATTAATAGGTTTCTTTTAATTTATGATGAACTTGATAATTCTAGCGCTTTATATATAAAAAATTCGACAAAGGATTGTGCACTTAATATTTACTGCCTCGATCCATCAGCAAAACTTAAGCGAGCCGCAAAAAAAGCTTATGGCAAACTATATTTCTCTGCGACTTTATCGCCAATTAACTACTATATCGATTTATTAGGTGGAGATGATAGCGATCCGTTTTTAGCCTTGCCAAGCCCTTTTAAAAAAGAAAATTTAGCTATTTTAATCGCATCAAACATCTCTATAAAATATAAAAATCGTGATTCCTCTTATAACGCCGTCGCCGAATATATTCAAACATTTATTTCGATGAAAAAAGGCAATTATTTGATTTATTTCCCTTCTTACGAATATTTAGAAAAAATCCTCCCTTTCTTATCATTCCCAGCTACTTACGATATATATTTGCAGACAAAAGATATGAGTGAAGAGGATAAAAATGATTTTTTAAGCCATTTTCGAAGTGAAAACATCAATACAACTATTGGTCTAGTTATTATTGGCGGAGCTTTTAGTGAAGGTATCGATTTAATTAATGACCGTCTCATTGGGGTGGTAGTAGTTGGTGTTGGTTTACCACAAATATCATATGAACGCGATTTAATTAGAAACTATTATGACAAAAATAAGATAAATGGATTCATCTATAGTTATGTCAACATTGGCTTAAATAAAGTTATGCAAGCAGTGGGTCGACTAATAAGAACGCCTAGTGATGTTGGAGCAGCTTTATTAATCGATGATCGTTATTTGCAAGCCCCTTATAACGAACTGTTTAAAGACGAATGGGATCATTATTGCGTCATAAATGATAAAAATGATCTCATTAATGAATTGGAAAACTTTTATCAAAAACATAAAAATTAATAGTAATCATTATATTTTTTAAATATAATAACTTAGCATGTCAGACAAACAAAAATACATTCGCAATTTCTCAATAATCGCCCATATAGATCATGGTAAGTCTACTCTTGCTGATCGCATTTTGGAATTGACTGAGACAATTTCAAGTCGCGAAATGAAAGAGCAATATCTCGACTCGATGGATTTGGAACGTGAAAGAGGAATTACAATTAAATTAAATGCTGTTACAATCGCTTATAAGGCAGATGATGGACATCAATACATTTTTAATTTAATCGACACTCCTGGGCATGTTGACTTTTCTTATGAAGTTAGTCGTTCATTAGCTAGCTGCGAGGGAGCGCTTTTACTAGTAGATGCCTCGCAAGGCGTGGAAGCACAGACTTTAGCCAATGTTTATTTAGCGATTGATAATGATTTATATATAATTCCGATTATTAATAAAATTGATTTGCCAAGCGCTGATATTGATAATGCTAAAAGAGAAATTAAAGAACGTATCGGTCTAGGAGATGAGGGTTTATGTTTAGTCAGCGCTAAAACGGGCGAAGGAATAAAAAATGTTTTAGAAACAATTGTTAAAAAAATACCTGCTCCTAGTGGTGACGATTTAGCGCCTTTAGAAGCTTTAATCTTTGATTCTTATTTCGATTCTTATCGTGGTGTTATCGTTTTAATTCGTTTAAAAAATGGCCAAGTAAAAGTTGGTGATACAATAAAATTTATGGGCTCTAATAAAGAGTATACAGTGACCGAATTAGGTATACGCACCCCAAAAGAAATTAAACGCGATGTTTTATATAGCGGAGAGGTTGGTTATTTAGCAGCCCAAATTAAAAACATTAAAGATGTTTTTATCGGCGATACAATTACTTTGAAAGATAATCAGGCCGCTAGTCCATTGCCTGGCTATCGCAAGATGCATCCAATGGTATATTCAGGCCTATATCCTATTGATAGCAAACATTACAATGACTTAAAAGAGGCTTTAGAAAAATTATCTTTGAATGATTCTTCTTTGGTTTATGAACCTGAAACATCCCAAGCTCTAGGTTTTGGCTTTCGATGTGGTTTTTTAGGACTTTTGCACATGGATGTCATCGAAGAGCGTCTTGAGAGAGAATATAATATTGACTTAATCTTGACTTCTCCTAGCGTCATTTATCACGTCTATCTGTTTGATGGAACGATGTTAGAATTAGATAACCCATCCCAAATGCCTGATGTCACTAAAATTAAAGAAATTCAAGAACCTTATGTTGCATCTAATATAATGACACCGAAAGATTATGTTGGAGCGGTGATGGAATTATGCCAAGCTAGGCGAGGCATCTATCAAACGCTAGAATATTTCGATGACACAAGAATGATTATTAAATATGAATTGCCGTTAAGTGAAATCGTCTTTAATTTCTTCGATAAGTTAAAATCAATTACGAAAGGCTACGCGAGTTTTGACTATGAATATAGTCAATATCGCCCAAATAAATTAGTGAAAATGGATATTATGTTAAACGGCGAAACAATTGATGCCTTATCGACTATCGTCTATAAAGATGACGCTTATCGACGCGGTTCTATCATTACAAGAAAATTAAAAAACATCATTCCTCGCCAACAATTTGAAGTTCCAGTTCAGGCTGCTATTAACGGCAAAGTTATTGCTAGAACTGATATCAAGGCTGTTCGCAAGGATGTTTTAGCAAAATGTTATGGCGGCGATATTACGCGTAAGAAAAAACTTTTAGAGAAACAAAAAGAAGGAAAAAAGCGCCTTAAAGCGGTTGGGTCAATTGAGGTGCCACAAGAAGCTTTCATGAGTGTTCTCTCTAATGACGATGAGGAATAATTTGGTATAATAATAGTTAAAAATTAGTATTTCTTATTGTAATAAGAGAAGTTTCTTTATATAATAATTTTATGGAGGAATGCTTATGGCTCAAGAAAATAAATTAGCTAGTCGATTTACCGATGAACAATACGCTACTAAAAGCGAAGTGGCAAATACTTTAGGAACCTCTTTGGTTGATAAGTTATGGGATAACATCACCCGTTATCGCGAACAATATGCTCAACAAACCCCCTTACTTGATTTAACTAAAAGATTTTATAAGATCGTTTATACACCTTCTATTAATTCTCGTTATCAAAAACTACAAAGTCGCATTGTTAATATTCTCTATAAATATTCGCGCTTTAGCGAAGAAGATTTAAAAATGTATCAAATTAAAGATGATGCGATGAAAGAAATTTTGAAGATGATGGCTTCCTTTAAAGGAATTATCATCAACGATATCGCAATTTCTAATATTATTAATCGTGATAATCGAAATAAAGAATATGCTCCTTTAGAATATTATTATGAAGCATTGTGTTCATTTCAAAATAATCCTTTAATTGCAATAGATGATGATTTTTTTGGCAATTATTTAATGGTGTTGTCGCACCAATTTGAATTAACTACCTATTATCGCTCGCGCGATCTAGAAAGCGCAAAGACTAAATTTGTTATCAATCGTCAATATGATAATGGCGCACCAGTTAACGAAATTGAAAAGCATATGAATATTTTGCTTGATTTCGTCAATAATAGTGGAGCGCCTTTGGTCGTTAAAGCAATTTGTGCCTTCTACTATTTAAACTATATTAAGCCATTCGATAGTTATAATGAAGAACTATCTATCCTTCTTTTTAAGCATATTTTGGCACGCGGGGAATATGAATCGATTGCTCATTTATTACCGTGCGAAATTTTACTATCAAAGAATCCTTCTCGTTTAAAAGAAGTGATGAATGAAGTGCAGCGCAATCGCGATTTAACCTATTTAATCATTTATGCTACCGATGTCCTCGAAGAAGCTTTCGGCAACTTTACTGATAAATTAATTGCTGTTGAAGGCGCTGTTTTAAAAGATTCGATGTTTCGCAATATGAGCGATGAAGAATTTAAAAAAGAATTTCACATCGATAAAAGTGAAACGCAATATGGACGCTTACCACATATTAAAGAAGAAACACCGGTTGAAGAAAGTGCGCCAAAAAAAGTTGATGTGCAAATTGAAAGTTCCACTAGCAATGATGTCGTTACACCTCCTAGTGGAGAAAAAGCCCTTCAATTACCAAATAAACGTTATACCGAAGAAGAATATGAAAATCTAGCTGCTGATTTGTTAGAATCTGATCCTTTTTTAAGGCCACAACAAGCACATTTTTTCGTTCGCCATATGACAATTGGCAAATATTACACCATCGCGCAATATAAAAGAGCAGAAGGGTGCGTATATGAAACCGCTCGAACATCGATGGATGCTTTGGCTAAAAGAGGCTATTATCGTCGCGAAAATTTAAAGAATAAATTTGTTTACACACCTTTAAAAAGATATTAAAATTGGGAAACGTTAATTATGAATATGTTTTATTTAATTTCTGAACAATATTTACCAGCAATTATCATCGCTTCTTTACTTGGATTTTTTGGCATTGTCGTTGTCGTTATTATCTTAGTTAGGCGCAAGTTCTCTGCTTTACAAATCAAAAAAGAGGAAAAAAACGAAGAAGAAATAATTCAAGAAGAACTCGATCGCATTTTAGTGCCTATTGAAGACGAGAAAATTAATCAAGAAATGGCTGAAGATGCTAAAAAAGTTCTTTTAGACGAAGAAAAGAAAAAAGAAGCTAAAAATGCTACAGAAATAAAAAAGGAAGATAAATAATTTAATGCATGCAGGAAGATGTCGTTCATTATATATCCATCTTCCTTTTTGTTTATCAATTTGCTCTTATTGTGATTTTCCTAAGTTGCTTTACTCTGGTTTTGTTAAACCCTATTTATCCTCTCTTGTTAATGAACTTGAAAGTCTTAATATCCAACATAAACTCAAAACTATTTATATCGGTGGTGGCACCCCCAGTGCTCTAAACGAAGAAGATTTAATTTACTTGTTTGAGCATTTAAAACCTTACTTAACCAAAAACACTGAATTCAGTATTGAATGCAATCCTGAAAATCTCACCGATAGCAAAATAAATCTTTTTAAGAAATATCATATTAATCGCCTTTCGCTAGGAGTACAAACATTTAATTCTTCCATTCTTCAAAAATATGGTCGGCAAAGTTCCTATTATAATCTTTGCAATTTGATAATTCGCTTAAGAAAAGCCGGCTTTAAAAACATTAATTTAGATTTTATCTATGGTTTCAAAGAGCAAAATATTAACGATATTATCAAAGATGTTCTGTTAGCGATTTCTTTAAACGTTGAACACCTTTCCTTTTATTCTTTAATAATTGATAAGGGTTCACTTTTATATAATCTTAAGGAAGAAGAAATCTGCGATGATTTGAGTCGAAAATATTTTGATATAATTGAGAAAATTTTAGCGCATAATCATTATCGACATTATGAAGTATCTAACTACGCTAAAAGTAAAATGTATTACGCAAAACACAATTTAACTTACTGGAGAGATGAAGAATATTATGGTATTGGTTTAGGAGCGTCAAGTTATTTTGCTTCAAGGCGAAATAAAAATACGATGAGTTTAAAAAAATATCTTGCTAGATCTTTTAATAATGAATGCGAAGAAATAACCTTGGATGAAGATCGAAAATATTTTTTGATTACCAATTTGAGGCTTTATGATGGTTTTTCTTTAAAAGCGTATCAAAACAAATTTCATCATTCACTTTTAAAAAGTAAAGAATCAGTGATCAAAGAATTACTTAATGAAGGGTTATTATTGAAAAAAGGTGATAGAATTATGGCATCTAAAAAAGGAATGCCTTTGTTAGATATGATTTTACTTAAGTTAATTGATTAAAAATGAATAACGCTAGAAGAATTTCTCGAATCACTGCCTATTTAATTGATTTAATTATCGCGACAAGTATTGCATTTTCTATCGTGATAATTATCATTTACGCATCGCGTTATTTGAATTGGTTTTTGAATGTCTTCTTATTTTTCTTTTTTGATTGGCTTGTTTATTCGATTATTAATACAATTACTTTATATTTTTTTCATGGACGCACGATTGGAAGTTATCTTCTACACATTAAGATTATGAAAACAAATTTGGCTCCTCTTTCGTTCAAAAACGCTTTAACAAAAAGCGTTGCCATCGGTTTAGTGCCGCTAGTAATTGTTAATGCGATTTTTATGCTTGTTGTTAAAACGGAAAGAACAATTTTTGATCGCTTGAGTGATACTATCGCTTTATCGTGGCATCATCATTAAATGTGATAATTATACCAACAATTAATATTTATTATTTTTTTAGCACTTTATTCTTGACAGTGCTAATCGGGCATGTATAATATCGTTAGCACTTAGTAAAAAGAGTGCTAGAAGAAAGGAGTAGCCCGCTAGATGAATCGTCAAGATAAAATACTCAAATTAATCGTTGAAGACTTCATTAAAACTGCGACACCCGTCGGCAGTAAATATTTAATTGAAACTTACGGGTTGAACTACTCAAGTGCAACAATTCGCGCGGAGATGAATGCTTTAGAAAAAGCTGGTTTATTAGAAAAGACACACACTTCGAGCGGTCGCGTACCATCGAGTAAAGGTTATCGTTATTACATCGATAATCTCCGCGAAAGAAGTCTAGACGAAGAATTTAAATATCGCATGCAAACGATTCTAGATTCAAAGATTAAATCGGTTGAAGATGTAATTGCTAAAAGTTGTGAAATACTTGCGCATATGACTAATTTAGTATCGGTGGTTTTAGGTCCTGAAGCTGAAGAGGAACATCTAGTTTCAGTGCAAATTATTCCTCTAACAAATTCTTCGATTACCTGCGTCTATGTCACTGACCAAGGCTATGTCGAAAACAAGACATTTGTTTTAGAAGAAAAAACGAAAATTGCCGATGTCGAGTCTTGCGTCAAACTTCTTAACGATCGTCTTAAAGGCACGCCTATTGCTCAATTAGGCGAAAAAATGCAAACCTTAAAACCTTTATTAAGCGATTATATTATTGAGCATGATGTCGTTTATAAAGCGATGATTGAAACCTTATTAACTTTCGCTCGCGATCGTTTGCAAATGTATGGTCAACAAGGATTACTCGATAATCCGGATATCGCTAACGACGCCAATAAGATTAAAAAAATCCTAACTTTATTAGATAAGCCTGATGTTTTCAAAAAAGTTGCTGGTGAAACCAACGAAATTTCTTATCATATCGGTGGGGAAAGTAGTGATGATGAAGATGTCTCGATTATTTCTGCTAAAGTTTCTTTACCTAACGATCGCCAAGGAAACATTGCGATTGTTGGTCCAAAGAGAATGGATTATGACAAAGTTGTTTCAAGTCTAGAATATTTAGTCTCTTCTTTAGATAAATATTTTTTAGACGATAAGGAAGGAGATAATGAAGATTTAGATGAAAGAAGACAAAGTAAACGCAAATTCGAATCTTAAAGAAGATGAACATTTATCAAAAAGGGACAAAAAAGAACAAATTAGTAAAGTTTTAGCCCTTAAAGACGAAGAAATTGCGAACTTAAAGAAAGAATTAGAAAAATATAAAAATCAATATTATGAAGCTTATGCTGATATGCAAAATCTTCGTAAATCAATTGAAAAAGATCATCGTGAGGCAATTAAATATCGCCTTGAAGGATTCGTAAATGAATTATTGACGGTTTTAGATGCCTTCCATGTAGCCTTATCTAATGAGGCACCTAGCGAAGAAACGAAAAATTATTTAGTTGGCTTTCGCTACATTTATTCAAATCTCATTTCGGTCTTAAATAATGAGGGCATTAATGAGATAACTCCTAAAGTTGGAGATAAATTCGATTCTAACGTAATGCATGCGATCGAAACGATTGAAACAGATAACCCTGATGATGATCGGGTCGAAAAAGTGCTAGCGAAAGGATATAAACTTCATGATCATCTCGTTCGTCCGGCGATGGTCAGCGTCAGCAAATATGTTGATAAATCAAATCAAGAAACTAATCAAGATAATAAGGAGGAATAAAATATGGCAAAAGAAATTATCTTAGGTATTGACTTAGGTACAACAAACTCGGTTGTAAGTTATCTTCAAAGTGATGGTAATGTTAAAGTCATTCCTAATCCAGAAGGTACAATGACCACCCCTAGTGTTGTAGCCTTTAAAAATAGTGGGGAAGAAATTGTTGGTAATGCTGCTAAACGACAAGCGGTTACTAATCCTGACACCGTTTCTAGTATTAAACGCAAAATGGGAACAGGTGAAAAAGTTCATGTCGCCTGTTTAAATAAAGATTTTACACCGCAAGAAATTTCTGCGAAAGTTCTCGCATATATGAAACGCTATGCGGAAGAAAATATTGGCCAAAAGATTTCAAAGGCCGTCATTACTGTTCCAGCTTATTTTAACGATGCGCAGCGTCAAGCAACTAAAGATGCTGGACAAATTGCTGGTTTAGATGTTGTTCGTATTATCAATGAACCAACTGCTGCCGCTTTGGCCTATGGCTTAGACAAACAAAAATCGGAAAAGATTTTGGTCTACGATTTAGGTGGTGGTACTTTCGATGTTTCTATCTTAGATATTGGCGACGGCACTTTCGAAGTTATTTCAACAGCCGGCGATAATCGTTTGGGAGGCGATGACTGGGATAAGGAAGTTGCTAATTGGATTAAACGCGAAATTGAAAGTCAATATCACATTTCCGTTAACGATAAGATGGCACAACAACGTTTACTCGACGCAGCTGAAAAAGCTAAAATCGAATTATCTTCATCTTTAGAAACGACGATTAATTTACCATTTATCGCAATGAGTTCGAGTGGTCCTATTTCCTATGAAGGTCATCTTACTCGCGCTAAATTCCAAGATTTAACTAAAAATTTATTAGCTCGTACCGAAGAACCAGTTAGACGTGCTCTTAGTGACGCAAAGTTAACTCCTAACGACATTAATCAAGTATTACTTATCGGTGGCTCAATTCGCATGCCAGCTGTCCAAGAGCTTGTTAAAAAACTACTAGGTAAGACACCGAATTTATCAGTTAATCCAGATGAAGCTGTTTCGATTGGTGCTGCTATTCAAGGTGCTGTTGTCAGCGGCGATATTAAAGATGTCGTTTTATTAGATGTCACACCTTTAACTTTAGGTATTGAAACTCTTGGTGGCGTTATGACACCTCTTATCGAACGCAATACTACAATTCCAACAACTAAGTCGCAAATCTTCTCAACAGCGGCTGATAATCAACCCGCTGTCGATATTATGGTCTACCAAGGTGAACGTCCAATCGCAGCCGATAATAAACTATTAGGTCATTTCTCTTTAACTGGAATTAAACCTGCTCGTCGCGGTGAACCCCGCATTGAGGTAACATTCTCAATTGATGTCAACGGCATTGTTAAAGTTTCAGCGAAGGACTTAGATACGCAAAAAGAACAAGAAATAACTATTTCAGGTTCAACCGGTTTATCGAAAGAAGATATTGACCGCATGGTTAGAGAAGCGCAAGAAAATGCTGAAGCCGACGCTAAACGCAAAGAAGATATTGAAGTAAAAAATAAAGCTGAACAATATATCAATAGTATCGATCAAGCTTTGCAAGAAAAGGGCGACTCGTTAGATGCTACGCAAAAAGAACAAACCGAAAAACTTCGTGACGAACTTAAAAATGCGTTAGCTAATAACGATATTGAAACTTTGAAGAATCGTTTAAGCGATTTGGAAAAAGCTGCTGAAATGATGTCCAAGACACCAACGAATGATTCGGCAAAATACCAATCTAATAGTGATGGCGGTGAACATCAAGAAGGCAAAGAAACTGCCGACGATGTCGTCGATGCTGATTATACCGAGAAGAATTAATTTTCTTCATCAATAAATATCAATGCGGACAGGTTCTAGTTTACTAGAACCTCTTCGCTTGCTTATAGGAGGTAATTTTTATGGCTAATAAACGCGATTATTATGAAATCTTAGGGATTAATAAAAGCGCATCGAAAGATGAGATTAAAAGTGCTTATCGTAAACTAGCTAAAAAATATCACCCAGATATTAACCATGAGCCTGGTGCGGAAGAAAAATTCAAAGAAGTGCAGGAGGCTTATGATATTCTCTACGATGATAAAAAACGCCAAATGTATGATCAATTTGGTCATGCTGCTTTTGAACAAGGGGCTTCTAGTGGCGGTAATCCCTTCCAAGGCGGAGGCTTTTCAAGTCAAGGTTTTGGCGATATTAACATTAACGATATTTTTGCCTCCTTTTTTGGTGGCGGCTCACGTCAAAGATCATCTCGCGCTACTTCGCCTCGTAAAGGCGACGACACTTTGATGCGCGTACGCGTCTCATTTATGGATGCAATTTTAGGTAAGAAAATTAAAGTGCCGGTTACTTATGATGAGCAATGCAGTGTTTGTCATGGCAGTGGCGCGCGTTCTGCTAGCGATATTCACACTTGTTCACAATGTGGTGGTCGCGGCTATATTAGAACGCAACAAAGGACATTATTTGGAGTGATGGAAAGTGAAGCACCATGCCCTAGTTGCGGCGGAAAAGGGAAGGTTATTGAACATGTTTGCGATGCTTGTGGTGGGAATGGCTATACCCGTGTCAAAAGAGATATTGAAGTTAATATTCCTTCCGGTATTAATGCTGGTCAACAAATCCGCTTGCAAGGAAAAGGTGATCGTGGCGTAAATGGTGGACCAAACGGTGATTTATATATTGAAATCGCTATTGCCCAACACGATTTCTTCCGCCGCGATGGCAACGATATTCACATTAATATCCCATTATCTTTTATCGACGCTACTTTAGGGACAGTCATCGATGTTCCTACCGTTTATGGCGAAGTTGAAGTAAAAGTGCCAGCTGGAACACAACCAGATCAAATTCTTAAGTTGCGCGGCAAAGGTATTAAAGACATGCGAAACGGCACTCCTGGGCACGAATATATCCATCTTGATATTAAAACGCCTACTTCCTTGTCGCGTTCGGAAAAAGCACTTTATGAGCAAATTAGGGCTCAAAGTAAATCGAGCGATTCACCTTTTGAAAAATTTAAAAGAATATTTCGTCGATAAGACTAACATAAATAAATTTATCAATATATAATTGATACGAGGTTTTTTATGCCACGTTGTAAATATTGTTCTGCTTCATTGACGCGCTTAGATAAAGATATTTGTCCTTTTTGCGGCGGAAAAGAGCCTTTAGATGGTGATGCTTCGTTAACTCTAGATGTGACGAAAGTTTTAGATAAAGTTAATGTGGTCGATGCACCTATTAAGAAGAAAAGTCGAATAATTATCGCTATTTTAGCGATAATTTTTGGTTTTTGTGGTGGCCATGCTTTTTATTTAAGAAAAATTAAGTTGGGAATTATTTATTCTTTAATTACAATCTTCTTACTAGGTTTATCATTAATATTGTATTTCTTTACTCCGCTGACAATCTGGGCATTTTTAATTCCTTATTTAGTCTATGAGATTTATTTTATTATTGTTGCTATCTATTACTTAGTAAAAAAAGATTTAGTCGATATTCATGGAGTGCCTTTAAAATGAGTCAAAGATATTTTGGGGCAATTATCAATAACCGCGTCATTTTAAATGATGATGATATTAATCACATTTTAAAAGTCATGCGGATGAAAATTAATGAAGAAATTGAAGTTGTTTATAAAGAAAAAGTCCATTTATGTAAGATTATCAGTTTGAAACCTTTAGATTTTGAAATTGTTGCCACCAGAGAAGAAAATCATGAATTGATGAATAATATCACCTTAGTGATGTCGTTAATCAAGGGCGAAAAACTCGATTTAGTACTACAAAAAGCAACTGAACTTGGAGTGCAAGAAATCGTTCTTTTAGCTACTTCTAGGACCATTGCTAATAAGAAAAATTTTCGTTTAGAACATAAAATTAATCGCTATCAAAAAATTTTAAAAGAAGCCAGCGAACAATCTAAACGCATCAAAATTCCTTATTTGCATCGTTTAATTGACTTTTCTGAATTAAAAAATATTAAAGCCGATCATAAATTTATCGCCTATGAAAGCGCAGGAGGAAAAACCGCTTCCTTTCTTAATGGTTTAAAAAATATTAAAAAAGGTGAATCAATTTCCCTAATCATTGGTCCGGAAGGGGGATTTTCTACTGAAGAAATTAATTTAGCAACTCTTAATGGTTACCAAATTATTTCTTTGGGTCGAAGAATTTTAAGAGCTGAAACCGCTGCTATTTATGCTCTTAGTGTCATCGATAGTTATTTAGAGAAAAAATAATGAATTTATTTAAGACATTAGAAAAGTATCAGGTAAAGAAAAATCTCCGCCATCACGAAGAATATTTTTTTTATAATGAATATCGATATATGTTTTTAAATATTCCGATGTATCGCTTGTTTTATTATGATATTGACGATGAATTTATGCTAATTAGGGCCAATATAATTCTCCGATCTATATTAAACAAAAAGAAAATTGAAGAAGCGGTGATTTACGCATATCAACAATCATCTTTCAATTCGAAAGAAGCAAACGATTATATCAAAGAAAAGATGATTAATTTACCCTATCTACTAGAGGGCAATAATAAAATTTATGTTCCCATCTTCTCTCGTTCGATTAATTTAATCTATTCTACGAATTTTGGAAAGTTATTAAAAACCCCTTATTCGCGTCTAATCGATCATTATGCGACATCGGTTATTGACCTATTTGATACATATAATTTTTCCTTGTATAATTCCCTATTTTCTAAACTCGTCCCTTTATATCAAGATGAAAAAGTTCTAATTTGTTATCATTATGATTTTAAAACTGTATATGTTATTAATAATGAAGGACGATTAGATGTGAAAATAGCTTTATTTGATCGCTATTTAAAAAAACCTAATTATGCGCACATACTTGAACGTTTAAAGGATGTTATCGATGCTTATTTAGCCTCTAATCGCGAAAAATTTTATAACGCTTTGATTGAAAATGGTTTTATTTCGAAAAGATTGATTTTCAAAATCAAGCATCAGGAATATCGCTTTTTAAAAAAGATGAATAAAAGAGCACGATTATGAAATATTATCTTTATAATTTAGGTTGCAAAGTTAATTATTATGAAATTAGCGTGATTAATCAGCTTTTAAGCAAAAACGGTTATCTTTACGACGAAATTAATCCCGATGTGATAATTATTAATAGCTGCGCAGTTACGCATGTATCAAGCCATAAATCACGGCAAATTCTCTCGCGTATGCGTTTTAAATTTCCTAACGCAATCATTGTTATCATGGGCTGTTATAGCCAAATTGATAGCGAACGCATTATGGCGGAAGGTAAGGCTAATATTATCATAGGAACATCAAATCGGTATAAAATTATCGATATATTAAACTCTTATTTTTTATCAAAGAAAAATGTTAATTTAGTCGATAAAAATACTCGTTATTTTTCTTATGAACATTGTCCTTCTTTTTTTAATAGCGAGCGGACGCGTGCTTTTTTAAAAATAGAAGACGGCTGTGATTCTTTTTGTTCGTATTGTTTAATCCCTTTTGCTCGCGGCAAGTCGCGTTATCGCGATAAAGACGATATTTTAAATGAAGTAAAGTATTTAGTCGAAATGAATTATCGCGAAATTGTTTTAGTGGGCATTGATATGGCTAGCTATCGTTATGGCGACAATTTGCAATATAATTTTTCGCATTTATTAGCAGAAATATTAAATGTTTTACCACAAGATTTTCGTTTGCGCATTTCTTCGATTGAAGTAAGACAAATTGATGATTTATTTTTGAAGTTAATCGCCGATCGTAGAGTTATGCCACATTTTCATCTTCCCTTGCAAGCTGGTTCAAATGAAATATTGCGTATGATGAATCGCCATTATACGCAAGAGGAATATCTTGCCGCTATAAATAAAATTCGTCAAGTTCGGCCCTTAGCAGCAATTACAACTGATATCATGGTTGGTTTTCCTAATGAAAATGACGATCTATTTTTAGATGGTTACCAATTCATTAAAAAATGTGCCTTTAGTGAAATTCACCCCTTTCCTTATTCTGAGCGTATAGGCACAGTAGCGTCCAAATTATATCTAGACAATATCGCTCATGCAACGAAGAAAAAACGTGTTCATCAGTTAATAACTTTAGCTAAGGAGATGCATCGACAGTACGCGAAACAATTCTACCAAAGAAAAGTTAAGGTTTTAATTGAAAGATATCATGAATCGCTTGGAGTTTTCGAAGGATATAGCGAAGAATATCTAAAAGTTTTTATCCCCTTTTCTAACCTCATTTCTATAGGTCAAACTATTGAAGTGATATATGATAAAATCGAAGATATATACTAAATTATATTACAATGTATGAAAAAACTTTGCTTATTTTTTATTATGTCTATATAATATCTACGATTTATAGGAGGTAATAAATATGGCAGTCCCTTTTAGAAGAACATCAAAAACGACAAAAAGAATGCGTCGTACGCATTTTAAACTCGCGGTTAGTGGTTTAATCACTTGTCCACATTGTGGCGCGACAATTAAGGCTCATAATGTTTGCCCTAAATGCGGTTATTATAAAGGTCGCAGCGTCGTAAGCAAAAAAGAAAAAGCTACAGAAGAAGCTAAATAATGTAAAATATTAAGCGGAGGAAAAATAAGATGGAACTAAATAAAATAATTGATCACACATTGCTTAAAAGCGATGCATCGCTTCAAGAGATTGAAAAAATTGCTTTAGAGGCGCGTTTACATAATTTTTATAGCGTTTGTGTTAATCCTTGTTTTGTTAGCGTCATGAAAAACTTGTTAAAAGGCAGCGATGTGAAAGTTTGCACGGTCGTCGGTTTTCCTTTAGGCGCGAATACTCCTTCGCTTAAAGCTAAAGAAGCTTTAGAAGCCGTCGATAATGGCGCGGATGAAATCGATATGGTAATTAATATTACCATGCTTAAAGAACACGACTATGATTATATTGAAAAAGAAGTTCATATGGTCAAGGCAAATACGCGTGGTCGCCTCTTAAAAGTTATTTTAGAAACTTGCCTATTATCGAATGAGGAAATTTCTGAAGGCGCGAAAGCGGCAGTTCGTGGTGGCGCTGATTATGTTAAGACATCAACCGGTTTTTCTAAAGCTGGAGCAACTGTTGAAGCTGTCCAAATTATGCGACAAAGTGTTCCTAGTTATATTGGCGTAAAAGCTAGTGGTGGCATCAAAACCAAGGAAGATGCACTTAAAATGATTAACGCTGGAGCGACGCGCATTGGCACAAGTAATGGTGTAAAAATAGTTGAAGAATAATATTAAATAGTTTATATTAATTCTCGTTGCGGAAAGGAGATGATAAAATGCCTAAAACAATTGTTAGAGAAAACGAATCTTTAGATGAAGCTCTTCGTCGCTTTAAACGTCTCGTTAATAAAGCCGGCACTCTCCAAGAAGCGCGTAAAAGAGAATTCTATCTTAAACCTGGCGTTCGCCGTAAATTAAAAAGCGAAATGGCCCGTCGTAAATCATATTAGTTAAATTGATTAAAAAATTAACCCTCCGAGCGAGGGTTTTCTTTTTAAATAAAATTCGATAGTTGAATTATAGTATAAAAATAGTAGTTATTATACTACGTATAATCATTTATTCTCATTTTCGAATAAAAACGACACAAAGAAGCAATTTTATCCTATTAAATAGACGATGAAATACTTTTGCTATCAAACTGGAAATAACGATTGCGGATTCGCTAGTCTAAAAATGCTATTAGCTAATCTTTATCACAATCCAAATTATTTATATTTAGCTCGTAAATATATCGATCAACAATATTCAATTTTTGAACTAGAACAAATCGCTAAAACAAACGGTTTAAAATTGAAGGCGTATCGTTATGAAAATAATGTCAAATATAAAAATTTACCGAAAATATTTTTAGCTTCTTTTAAAGGGACAAAGAATTTTCATCTCGTTTTAGTAAAGAAGGTGGCCGGCTTATTTCATATCTATGATCCCTACCAAGGTAAATATTTTTTAACTAAAAAGAAATTTTTTCTTCGCTTTACTTTTTTAACATTGGAAGTTGCCTCTTATAATAAACAAAAATATATTGCTAAAGAAATGCCTAAGCTTAAACCGATTTATCACTTTTTAGTTATTTTTAGTGAATTACTAGCGACTTTGTCTTTGATCGCTTCTTTTATTACTTTTCCTTTTGCTATCATTTATCTGCCATTTATTTTTTTATCACTTTTTGCTATTTTAGAAATTACTTTAGGACAAATAATTGTCTCTTCTTTAAAGGCTTTTGATCGTCGTTATTTATCATTATTAACAAATAAAAAAATTACAAAAGATAATTATCGATTGTTTCAAAATTATAAAAGCAAACTATATTTAACACCGCGAAGATTATTTTCCTCATTATTTATTATTCTTTTACTAGGAATTTCGTTAATAATTTTTAATTATTTATATGTCAGTGGTATCGCTATCATTTTTTTGTTAAACGTTTTGGAATATTTATTCATCACGCCTACTTTAAAAAAATATCAACATCATATTGAATTTTTAGAAAACGATTTATTTTCATCGAAAAAGAAAGCGGCGATATCTTTTATTGAATCTTTACACTTTAAATCTTATCGTTACATTAATTATTTAAATGTTATTAAATATCTAAAGATATTCTTAATTTTTATCGTAGCGATTATCTTATCTATACTAATTGATAGTTTATCGATGACGAATTTCTTTTTTCTCTTTTTTACCTTATTTTATTTAAATTCGCATCTTAAAATTGCTTTTGATTTTGAAAAGGATTATCAAACCTACTTAAAGGAAAAGATGTTATTTTATGAAATATTCATTTGTTAGTACTGATTTGCAATACAAATAATTTTATTTATATGTTAAAATATTTTTCCAATGGAGATGGATTTCACTAATTATCAAGATTCATCATTTGATGAATATCAGAAGATATATAATTCTTTAGCAACGCGAACATTCGCCAAATTAAATAAAAAAGAGAATTATTATTTAAGCGTGATTTTAGTTGATGATGATTTCATTCATCGCATTAATAAAGAATACCGCCATATTGATAATTCAACCGACGTCATCTCATTTGCTTTTTTAGATGATGATGAAGGACTAAATAATAATGAAATAATCGATTTAGGTGAAATTATTATTTCTACCGACCACGCAAAAAAACAAGCGGAAGAATATAAGCATACTTTAAAGCGGGAAATGTCGTTTTTATTCGTTCATGGCCTATTACATTTATTAGGATATGATCACCAAAATATCGAAGAAGAAAAAAAGATGTTTTCGTTGCAAGAAGAAATTTTAGGAGGGAGAAATGATGGACAAATTTGATTTAGTTAATGAGGCAAAAAAAGCGCGCGAACTAGCCTATGTTCCATATTCGAAATTTAAAGTAGGGGCAGCGCTTTTATGTAAAGATGGTGAAGTTTATTATGGGGCAAACATCGAAAACGCTTCTTACCCCTTATCGATGTGCGCTGAAAGAAATGCTCTTTATCATGCGTTAATGAGCGGTAAGCATATGGAAGATTTTGTCGCTTTAGCGGTCGTAGGAGATACGAAAGAACCAATTTCTCCTTGTGGTGCTTGTCGCCAAGTTATCTCGGAAATTTTCCCGCGTAACGGTCATATTTACTTAGCCAATTTACACGATGATATTTTAGAAACGACAATTGACGATTTATTGCCCTTTGCTTTCGATGATTCGGATTTATAATGATGAAAAGTGGTTTTGTTGCTATTATTGGTAAAAGCAATGTCGGTAAGTCAACTATCTTAAATAATTTAATCGAACATAAAGTTGCGATTGTGACAAGCAAAGTTCAAACAACTCGTGATATTATTCGCGGAATTTATCATGATGAGGAGACTGAAATTGTTTTTCTAGACACACCTGGAATCCATAAACCTCTACATATTTTAGGTGAAAAAATGAATGAAAGAGCCTTTGGCTCATTAAATGATGTCGATGCTATTATTTTAGTTATTGATGCTTCGAGGAAAGAAAATAAAGGAGATGAGTTAATCTATCAAAAAATACCTTTAGATATTCCTTTATTTATCGCGATTAATAAAATAGATTTAATTACAATCGAAGAGGCGATTAAATTAAAAAACAATTTAAAAGAAAAGTTTCCTCATGCGTTCATTATTGAATTAGAAGCGCGCGTTGGCTTTAATGTCGATACTTTATTAAAGGAGATTAAAAAAGTTTTACCAGAAGGACCATTTTTTTATCCTCAAGATCAAGTTACCGATAAATCGAGCGCTTATTTAGTTAGCGAATTAATTCGCGAATCCATTTTAAATTTATTGAACGAAGAAGTACCCCATGGTGTAGCGATTTATGTTGAGAATTTAACGGAAGAAAAAAGCAAAGTTTATATTAAAGCAGCTATCTATGTTGAAAAGGAATCTCATAAACCAATTTTAATTGGAAAAAGAGGTGCGATGATTAAACGTATTGGCATAGCATCAAGAAAAGCCATCGAAGAGTATTATCGAAAAACTATCTATCTAGATTTACATGTTTTAGTTAAAGAAGATTGGACTAATTCTTTAAGCATTTTAAAAAGATTAGGTTATTAAATGAAAGAAATTCAAGGCATTGTCGTCGCTTCAACTCCTTTTAATGATTTTGATAAGATGATTACGGTTCTTACCAAGGAAGGGAGCTATGCTTTTTTAGCGAAAGGAGTGATGAAATTAACATCTAAAAATCACCCTAGCGTTGAAGAATTTACTTATAGTAACTTCCTTTTAACTTCATCGAAGAAAGGATTGCTCCTCCGTCAAGGTAATGTCATCGAAGCTTTTTATAATATTCGTCTTAACTTGCCTAATTTAAAATATTTAAATTTTTTGAAAGAAGTCAACAATAAATTGACGCTTAATATTGATAAGAACTTAGAATTTGTCTATCTATATCGTGTTTTATCATTATTAAATGACAATTTTTCTGGAATGACTTTATCTTTAATCTATTTAGCTAAAATACTTATTTTAAATGGACTAGGCTTTGAAGTAGATTATTGCGTTCGCACTAAAGAGAAGTTAGATTTGGTGGCTTTAAGTTTGCGCGACGGCGGTTTTGTTAGTCGCTGTGCTTTTAAAGCGGAAGAAGATATCGCTTTAGGCGAAAGAAAACTTAAAATTATCCGCTATATATTCAAAGTCGATTGCGAACGCTTTTCACATATTGCCTTTAACGATGATGAATGTTTAGAAATCATTCGTTTATTAAGCGATTTTATCTATGATAATCTCGACATCAAATTAACGAGCATCAAGTATTTATAAGACGAAGCAAAACCTTAAAATTTAAATAACTACACTTATAATAGGTTGACAAAAAAAATGAGATAAATATAATTTATCGCGTGCATTTTTAAGAGGAATTAATAATTATGGCAGATAAAAAGTTTGAAGAAATCACGAATCATTTAATCACGAGCGGATTTATTTTCCAAGGCTCGGAGATTTATGGTGGATTATCAAATACCTGGGATTATGGTCCTTTAGGAGTCGAATTAAAAAATAATATCAAAGCTTATTATTGGCAAAAATTCGTTCATGAATCACCGACGAACGTTGGGCTTGACGCTGCGATTTTAATGAATCCAAAAGTTTGGGAAGCCACCGGACATGTAGAGAATTTCTCCGACCCCTTAATCGATTGTAAACATTGTCATTCCCGTTATCGCGCGGATGATTTAATTGAAGAACTTTTTCCTAGTGAAGATGTGAAAAATATGACTAATGATGACTTAAATAATTTTATTAAATCGCATCGTGTCGTTTGCCCGAAATGCGGTAAAAATGAATTTACCGAAATCCGTCAATTTAATATGATGTTTCGTACGCATATCGGCGTTACTGAAGGAAAGGAGACTTTAGTTTATCTTCGCCCTGAAACTGCTCAGGCGATGTTTGTAAACTTCAAGAATGTTCAACGTTCGATGCGAAAAAAATTGCCATTTGGCATTGCTAGTATTGGTAAAAGTTTTCGCAATGAAATTACTCCCGGGAATTTTACTTTTCGGACGCGTGAATTTGAACAAATGGAATTAGAATTTTTCTGTAAACCTGATACTGATTTAGAATGGTTTAAGTATTGGAAACAATTTTGTCTCGAATTTATCGAATCTTTTAATATTAAACCTGAAAACTTAAGATATCGCGACCACGAGCCCCATGAACTCGCTTTTTATTCTAAAGCGACAACTGACATCGAATATCGTTATCCCTTTGGTTGGGGCGAACTTTTAGGCATTGCCGATCGTACGAATTACGATTTGGGTCGTCATCAAAATTATAGTGGTGAAGATTTATCTTATTTAGATACTGATAGTAACGAAAAATATCTTCCTTACGTCATCGAGCCTTCAATGGGGCTTGATCGGCTATTTTTAATGGTCGTTTGCGAGGCATATGACAAAGAACAACTCGAAAATGACGAACGCATCGTCATGCGCATCAAAAAATCTTTAGCACCTTATAAGGTTGCCATTTTACCGCTTAGTAAACAACTTAGTGAACAAGCCTTTCAACTTGTTAAAACTCTCAATAAATTTTTTAGTGTAACTTACGATGTTACAGGTAGTATTGGCAAACGATATCGCCGACAAGATGCGATTGGAACGCCTTTTTGTGTGACATTTGACTTTGATTCATTGCTCGACCAGCAAGTAACCGTTCGCGAACGCGACTCGATGAAACAAGTTCGCTTACCAATTTCAGAACTTGTTGATTATTTAAAAGAACAAATTGAAAAATAGTATATAAATAGTATAAAAATAGTATTTATTATCTAAAGATAATTATTATGATTTATCAAGCAACTTTAACCGAAGAAATTCTCAAACGCGCTGACATTGTCGACATTATTTCTTCCTACATTAATGTCGTTAAGAAGGGTCGCAACTTTGTTGCTTTATGTCCTTTTCATGATGATCATCATCCTTCGATGTCGATTTCGCGCGAAAAACAAATTTATAAATGTTATTCGTGTGGAAATGGCGGTAATGCGATTACTTTTGTAATGCGTTATGAACACATTTCTTATTTTGATGCCTTAAAAAAAGTCGCGCGGCTCATTAATTATGATGATCCGCGTCTAGAAGAAGATACGCGTTATGTTAAAAAGATTTCGCAAGAAGATGAAATTCTTTATAGTTGCTTAGAAGATTTAACTAAATTCTACCAATATGGTCTGTTAACTGAAGAAGGTCAAATCGCTAAAGATTATTTGCTTAGTCGTCATATCGATTTAAATATGCAACAAAAATATCGTCTCGGTTATGCTTTTAACGATCCTAAATTAACTATCACTCATCTTGAACAAAAGAAGTATTCGTTAAAAAATATTGAAAATATCGGTATTACGAAGACTAGCCGTGATTTAACTAGCGATATGAATGCTGGGCGAGTCATATTTCCAATCGATGATATGGATGGGCGCATCGTTGGTTTTAGCGCGCGGAGATTACTCGAAAATAGCGACTTAGCAAAATATGTCAATACTCCTGAGACGCGATTATTTCAAAAGTCGAAAATATTGTACAATTATTCACGAATTAAAGATTCCTTAAGACACGATAAGTATTTATATGTTTTAGAGGGTTTTATGGATGTTTTTGCTCTCGACCGTATTGGAATTAATAATGCGGTAGCGTTGATGGGTACCGCTTTAACAAAAGAACATCTCGATCTATTTAAACGCTTAAATGTTGAAATACGCATGTGTTTAGATTGCGACAATCCAGGTAAAATCGCGACAATGAAAGCAATTAGTGAACTCGATAAAGCTAAAATTAATTACCGAATCGTTTTTTTGGAGGGCGAAAATCGCGATCCTGACGAAATATTGAATCAAGATGGACCAGATCGATTACGTTTATTCATCAATTCTTTAGTCGATTCCTTTACATTCATTTTAGATTATTACAAAAATGTTTCGCCCCTATCTAATGAAGAAAATATCAAAAAAGTTATCGATTATTTTGTACCTTTTTTTGCCAATATAAGCGATAGTTTAGTTTACGATAATTATTTATATAAGCTTAGCGAAGCGACGCATTATGATCCGCGAGCATTAAAAGCCTATTTAGTTAAAGAAAAAGAAAATCGTCAACGACAAAAATTGCACGAAGAAGAAAAATTTGTCTTTAGTGGTGATTTAAATCGCACTTTTTCATCTTTGCCACTCAAAGAATATCGCAAATTAATTCTGACTGAACGATATATGTTAAAAGAAATGCTCTATTTTAAGGAAGCTGTCGCTTATTATGATCGAAACATTGGATATTTTTATGATGAAGTTAATCGTTTAATTGCTAATTTTATTATCGATTATTTATCGCATCACGATAAAGTTGATATAAATGTAATCTATTCCTCTTTGGAAGAGGGGGATTTTGCTAATAAAGATGAAGCAGAAAAAGTTTTGAATGATCTTTCTAGCGATAACATGCCACGCCTATCTTATAACGAAAAAACCATGGACGAGTATCGCGATATTATCAATGAACAAAAAAATAAGATTTATCAAAAAGAAATTTTGCAACAATCTTTGAATAATAATAGCGACCCGCTTGAAAGAGCGCGCATTATTAAAGAACACAACAAAATTAAAAAAGAAGCACTGGAAAAGGAGTTTGAGGAAGATGGAAAAAGAGACGATTCTTAATAGCGATGAAAGTTTATTTGATAGTGATGAAGACTTCGAAGTATACACTTCCGATGATGGCGATGAACTTGAAACGCTTGAAGATATTAAAAAACGCTTGTTAAAAAAGTCCAAGGCGGCAGGTGTCATCGAACAAAGTGAAATTTATGATGAAACTTCTCATCTCGATTTAAGCGACGAAGATTATGAAAATTTAATGAAATATTTCAGCGATAATCATATCGAAGTTGAAATCGAAGATGATGATTTAGAAGGATTAGAAGAGTTGAGCGAAGATAGTATAAACGAAGATGTCGACGATTTCGAAGACATCGATGATTCTAACTTTGATGCAGAGGATGAAGAAGTTCCTACTGAGACCGACTTAGCCGATTTATCTAAGTTCGCTAGTAGCGACGTTAAAGTAAATGATTTAGTGAAAATTTATTTAAAAGATATTGGGAAAGTTCCTTTGTTAACTGGCCCTCAGGAAATTGAATTAGCGAAACGAATTGCCGAAGGGGATGAAAACGCTAAAACGCAATTAATAAACGCTAATTTACGTTTAGTCATTTCGATTGCCAAACATTATGTGGGTCGCGGAATGCACTTTTTGGACTTAATTAGTGAAGGCAATGTTGGTTTAATTCGGGCGGTTGATAAATTCGATTATACGAAAGGATTTAAATTTTCAACTTATGCGACTTGGTGGATTCGCCAAGCTATTACGCGCGCGATTGCTGATCAAGCTAGGACAATTCGCATCCCTGTTCATATGGTTGAAACTATCAATAAAATTACTCGGGCGCAAAGACAACTCGCGCAAGAACTTTGCCGCGAGCCAACAGCCGAGGAGATCTCTGCTAAAATGAATATACCATCTTTGACTCCCGAAAGAATTCGCGAAATTCAACGTATTGCCCTTGAACCAGTTTCATTAGAAACACCAATCGGGGAAGAAGATGATTCCCATTTAGGCGATTTTATCGAAGATAAAGAAGCTCAATCACCTAATGATTACGCCAATAAAGTTCTTCGCCATGAAGCTTTAAATGAAATAATGAACGACTTAACCGATCGTGAAGAACAAGTCTTACGCCTACGTTACGGTTTAGATGATAATCATCCGCGAACCTTAGAAGAAGTTGGACGTAAATTTGGTGTTACTCGCGAACGTATTCGTCAAATTGAAGCGAAAGCGATTCGCAAATTACGCCACCCTAATCGCGGTAAAAAACTAGGAGATTATCGCTAAAGAATGCCTTTTTCTAAGCGACTTAATCTTTTAGCGAGCCTTGTAAAGGATGGGGCGAATGTTTATGATGTTGGGGCCGACCATGGTCAATTAGAAATCTTGCTTGCTAGTCGCGTTAATAAAATTATTGCTATCGAAAATAAAAAAGGTCCTTATGAGAATTTATTAGTTGCAACAAAAAACTTACCGAATGTTCAATGTTATTTGGCTAGTGACTTAGATAAACTTGACGAAGAATCGAATTTTTTAATTTTAGCGGGACTAGGAAGCAAAACGATCATTAACATCATTAAGAAAAATCTCTTAAAAATTAATCATATTGAATATTTGGCGATTGATTCTCATACCGATTTAAAAATTTTAAGAGAATTTTTCACTTGTCATAATTTTCTTCTTGAACGGGAAATAATTGTTGAAGAAAAAGATATCTTTTATCATTTAATGCGCTTTAAAAGAGGGCAAAAAGAATATTCGTTAGATGAATTAGAGTTTGGCTTAATAAAAAATGACCCTTTAAAAGAAAGAGAATACCATTCTCTTCAAACTAAACTCTTGCATATTATAGAAAAAAAACAAGCATCAAATATTGATACAATGAAAGAAAAAGCATTTTTAGAAAGGATGAAAAAATATTATGAACTCTAAAAAGTTATTGCGAGAACTAGCAAAGTTTTATCCAAAATCTCTCAAAGAGAGTTATGACCGTGTTGGTAAAATGATAAATAATTTAAAAGATGACACTGCGACAATTGTTTTATGTTTAGATTTTGACGAGATAGTCTACCAACAAATCGCTGATAAATTAGATAATATTGATTTAATTATTTCTCATCATCCTTTTTTCTTTGGACCAAAAGGTCGCATCATGAAAAACGATCCTCTTAAAAAGGAATTATATGAAAAGATGGTTGCTTCTCAAGTCCCTTTATATGCTTTTCATACAAATTTTGATGCTGGAAAAGCGCATAAAGGGATGAATGACGCGATTATTGAAGAATTAGGCTTTAAGGTAGATAAAATAGCTTTTAAGGATTTAGCGATGCGAGGATGCCATTTAAATAAAAAAATGGCGATTGATGATTTCGCTTTATTATTTAAAAAAACATTTGCTTTGCCGATGGTCGAATTAATTAATGCTGGTCAAAAAGAAATTACTTCCTTTGCACTCATTGCTGGCGGTGGTTCAAGAAGATATCTCGAGGCAATGAATAGTGGCTATGACTTATTTATTTCCGGCGATGCGCCTCACCATGTTCGTCGTGAGATTGTTTTAAATAAGTACAATTATTTAAATGTTTATCATGAAATCGAAAGAATATTTTTAAAGAGGATGAAAAAAACTCTATTAGAAATCGATCCATCCTTAAATATCATCTTAATCGATCATGAAGAATTCCCTAAAATAATTTAGATTTTTTCAAGATATTCTTTTATTTCGTAAATGATATTAAGCGGGGTAGAAGCTCCACTAAGAAGATAGGCGTTTTTCTTTCTAGTTAAATCATAAGAGATTAATTCCTCTTTATTTGTAACAAAGTAGATATCTAAATAGGGGTAAAGTGTTTTAGCAAGTGCATATAACGAATTGCTATTGCTTGAGTTTTTCGCGCCGATAATAATTAATAAATCGGTTTGAGGAGGTATATTCTCTAATTCTTCTTGACGTCTTTTGCTTGAAAAGCATATAGAAGCAATATTCTTTGCATTAGGCAAATGTTTTTTAATATCATCTTCTAGACAATTAATTTCGCGAGGCGATAAAGTAGTTTGGTTGATAATTAGTATTTTATTAGTATTAAACTCTCGATAATCAAAGGATTTTTCGTTTAAGTCATACAAGTAAACATTTTTTGATAACGCTACGCTTGAGATAGCTTCAGGATGATTTTTCTTCCCAATATAGATGATTTTATATCCATCATTGACCTTTTTGATAATTTGATGATGGATTTTTAAAACCTTTGGGCAAGTCAAATCATAAAATTTAATTTTTCGCGCCTTAAGAATTTCTTCGTTTTCTTTAATGTGACCATGAGCGCTAAAAACTAAAATATCGTTTTCTTTAATGTGAGCGATGTTTTCAAGGAATGTTTTATTATAATCGATATTTATCGTTTGAATATTTAATTTTGTCAATTCTTTTAAAGCGTCGCTATTATGAACTAGCTCGCCATAGACAAATATATTTGCTTCTTGATGCAATTGACGAATTTCGTTTATTCTTTTAAATGCAAGAGCAACTCCGCCACAAAAGCCGATTGTCTTTGCTAATTCTACTTTCATACATATTTATTTTAGCATTCTTTTGCATTCAGCGTTATAATACGCTTATGTCATTTAAAGGTTTAAATCTTTCTATAAAAATGGTTGATGCTCTACTTAAGCAGGGCTTTAAGGCTCCTTCTAAAGGGCAAATTAAAGCGATTAGCGCTTTGCTTCGTCAAGAAAATCTTTTATATAAAGGTTCGACTGGCACTGGTAAAACCCACGCTTATTTAATACCTTTAATTGATTCTTTTTCCTATCAAAATTCTTCTTTAGAAGCGATAATTATTGCTCCGACCCTTGAACTCAACCAACAAATTGCCAATTTTATTGAACCTTTCATTAGCGATTTTCCAGCTTTAACTTATAATTTATTCAACGCTAAAAATAAGCGGATGAGCGTTTCTACAAAGAACGCCTCAAATACCAAAATTTTAATTTCTACATTGGAAAATGTTTTCTCTTATATCGAATCGCAAGAGCGAAAACTAAACGTCAATTATCTTGTGCTCGATGAAGCCGATATTTATTTCGCTGAAAATTATTTTTCAATTTTAGAGCAATTAGTCAACATTATTAAACCGCGACAAATTGTCGCCTTATCTGCGACAACAAAAAACGATATTAAAAATAAATTGGCAAAATTAGTTAGTGGTAAATTGACATATTATGAAGAAAAAAATGCTAATGCGAATAATCTTGAGCATCTTGCGTTAAACACTAAATTTAATGACGATGTCTTAGCTATTAAGGCTGTCTTAAATATTGAAAAGCCTTTTTTAACTATCATCTTTGCTTCAAAAAAGGAAAAATGCCGCGAAATCTATCGTGCGTTAGCGGATGAAAATTACGATTGTTTATTATTTACTAGCGACGCAAGCAAGCGCGAAAGAAAAAATCTTTTCAATACTATCACGCGCGAAAATGGTCAAATTATTATTGCTAGCGACCTTTTTGCTCGCGGTATTGATTTAAAAGATTGCGATTTAGTTATCTCGGTCGATTTACCAATTAATAGCGAATTTTATTATCATCGGGCCGGTAGGGCTGGTCGCTATTTAAAAAAAGGTAAATCAATCGTGTTCTTTAACGAGAACAGTCTTGATAAAATTAATAGTTTTATTAATAAAGGAATCGCTTTTAAGCTACTTAATCTCGATATAAAAAATTTGTCGTATAAGCCCTATCGGCTCAAAAAGAAGATAAAAAAAGAAGATCCGGAGTTAACTAAGGAAATTAAAAAAATCAAAGCATCTTATAGCACGAAGAAACACGAAAAAGTTAAACCAGGTTATAAAAAGAAAAAGCAACAAGCCATCGAAAAGGCCAAATGGTATTATCGAACAAGAAAAGTCAAACAAAAATTAGCAAGAGCAAAGAAAAATGGTTAAGGATGAGATTATTATTGGCTCGCATGTTTCTTTAACGAGCCCGGAATATTATTTAGGAAGTGTTAAAGAAGCTTTATCTTATAAGGCGAATACTTTGATGATTTATACCGGTGCGCCACGCAATAGCTTCCGCTTACCACTAGAAAAGTTTCGCCTAGAAGAAGCTTTCGCTTTAATTGAAGAGCATCATCTTGACGAATCAAAATTTATCATTCATGCTCCCTATATCTTAAATTTAGCGGATAACACAAAAGAAGATAAATACGCTTTTGCCATATCTTATTTAAAAGATGAGGTCGTGCGCGCTGAAAAAATGCATATTCCGACGATTGTCTTGCATCCAGGTTCGCATTTAGGCTTAGGCGAAAAAGTTGGTATCAATAATTTATGTCTAGCTTTAAATGAAATCCTTGCCGATGATAAAAAAGTAAAAATTGCAATTGAATCAATGGCTGGAAAAGGTAATGAAATCGGCAAAAATTTGGAAGAATTAAAAATGATTTATGATGGGGTGATAAAAAAAGAACGCCTAGGTTTTTGTTTAGATACTTGTCATCTTTCTGACGCTGGTTATAATTTGGAAAATATCGACGATTTTCTGCAAAAAGTTGAAGATACAATCGGGATTAAAAACATTTTAGTGCTCCATATTAACGATTCTAAAAATCCTTCTGGTTCACACAAAGACCGCCACGAAAATATTGGATATGGTTTTTTAGGTTTTGAAACATTATTAAAATTTATCTATCACCCTTTATTAATAGATGTGCCGAAAATTTTAGAAACTCCCTATTTTGCTAATAAACCTCCATATTTGATGGAAATTGCCAATTTCAAAAAGAAAGAATTTCACCCTTTTAAAGATTAAATCATTTTAAAAATTTCTTCTTTTAATACTAAAAAGGCGTCTTCTTCTTTGACCGTTTTTAATATTTCACCTTCTTTAAAGATGACATATTGTTTTTTGCCGCCTGCAATGCCGATATCGGCCTGTTTAGCCTCTCCTGGTCCATTGACGATGCAACCCATAATTGCTACTGTCAAAAAGATATTATTTTCGATTAAAAAATTATTTACTTCTTTGACTAAAGGAATTAAATTTACAGCCGTTCTTCCGCAAGTAGGGCAAGAGATTAAGGTCGGAAAATTATTGATTAAACCTAAGTCTTTCAACATTCTTTTGGCCGCTAAAACTTCCTCGAAAGGTTCTTCGGTTAAGGAAATGCGAATGGTGTTACCGATGCCATCGAGCAAGAGTGGACCTAAAGCTAGGCTTGAACGAATTAGGCTAACATCTTCGATGCTAGCTTCCGTTAATCCTAAGTGAAGCGGGTAGGGAAATGTTTTGGCGGCTAAACGATAGGCTTTAATCGTTTTTTGAACATCGCTGCCTTTTAAGGAAATGACGATATCATAAAAATCATTTTCTTCTAATAAAGCAACTAACTTTTTTGCCGATTCAACCAAACCCTGGGATGTTACTTGATAATTATATTTTGCTAATATTTCTTGATCGAGAGAGCCGCCATTGACGCCAACGCGAATTGCTACTTTTTTCTCTTTAGCTTTCTGAATAATTTTAATAATCGCATCTTTTTGAGTAATATTGCCAGGATTTAATCTAATTTTATCGATGCCATTATCAATTGCTAAAATTGCTAACTCTGGGTCGAAATGAATATCTCCGATTAAGGGAATAGAGATGTGCTTTTTAATTTCTTTAATCGCTATCGCATCTTCTTGGTCCAAAATTGAAACTCGCATGAGCTTCGCGCCTAGTTTAACGCATTGATTAATTTGAGCAACTACCTCTTCGATGTGACTAGTTTTAATCGAACACATCGATTGAATGATAATCTCGCTAGAACCACCGAGTTCTAAGTTACCAATATGGACTTTTTTCGTTTCTTCTCTTTTAAAATATTTCATCTTTTTGATTATAAAACTTTTAGAAAAATATTTTTAGTTTTTAAGAAAATATCTTTTAAAGAAAGAAATTATTTAAGAAGAAATAAATAGAAAATTAAATATCTTGTAGATATTAATTTTGACGTATGGTATTATCTTGATTGCTAATTTAGTAGAAAGGTTTTATTTATTATGGCAAGCAAAACTAAAGAAAATCGCATCTCCATTTTATTAAAATGTACTGAATGCGGCGAAGAAAATTATTTATCTAGCAAGAATCGTAAAAACGATCCCGATCGTTTAGAAATTAAAAAATATTGCTCGCGTTGCAACAAAGTGACCGTTCATAAGGAGAAAAAATAATTCTAAGGACTCGATGTCCTTTTTAGTTTTAAGATGATTATCCCTTTTCTTACTTCGCGTTACGCTAATTCGTATTTGGTCGTTGATAAAAATAACGATGCTTTTTTAATTGATATTGGCGATCGAAACGAAGAAATTAAAGAATATTTAAAGAAACATAATTTTCATCTTAAAGCAATATTATTAACGCATGGGCATTTTGATCACATTGAAAACATCGGTGCTTTTCTTGATGAAAATCCTTTGATTGATGTCTATATTCATCGGTTAGAAAAAGATTTTCTCCTTAATAGTCACCTAAATTTATCAATGTTTGGTCAAAAGGGAGAAAATTATCATTTTTCCTATCGAGTTGAAAATCTCCATTTAATTGAAGATCAAGATTTAATTAAGATTGGCGAGGAAGAAATTAAAGTTATTTTTACTCCCTTCCACACTCAAGGATCCGTGTGCTATTATTTAAAAAACGAAGAAGCGCTTTTTAGTGGTGATACTTTGTTTTATTCAACGATTGGGCGGAGCGATTTACCAACATCTAATCCCTCATTGATTGATAGCTCGTTAAGAAAATTATTGTCGTTAAATGATCGAGTAATAGTATATCCAGGACACGGCATTAAAACGACAATTCTTCGTGAAAAAAAGCATAATCCCAATCTAATAAATTTGTTAAAGGAGGAAAATTAGAATGAATGTAACTGAACTAAGACCTGGAAATTATTTCCTTGATGAAGGCAATTTGTATCAAGTGATGGATATCTTGCTCAACAAAACCGCGATGCGCAAGATGGTCGCAAAAGTTAAAGTAAAAAACATGCGAACAGGCGCGATTACGGAATTAGCTAGAAATAGTGGTTATGATGTTAGTCCGGTCTTTTTAGAAAAGAAAGTAATGTCTTATCTTTATGATGGTGGTACCTCTTTGGTCTTTATGGATCAAAACACTTACGAACAAGTTGAAATTAACAAGGAAAGATTGAGTTGGGAAATGAATTTCTTAAAAGAAGGAACCGAAATAACTATTCTTTTCTATCAAGATGAAATTTTAGGTATTGAATTACCAATTAAAGTTAATTTAACTATCATTGATTGCGAACCAGCTGTGCGTGGTGATACCATTAATAAAACGATGAAAAACGCCAAGGTTGAAACTGGCTTTGAACTTAAAGTTCCGCTATTTATTGATAATGGTGAAACGATTGTTGTTCGCACTGATACGGGTGAATATGATGGCCGCGCGAATTAAGTAGGGAGTATTAATAAATGGTCGAAATACAAATTTGGGTTTTAGTGTTATCACTTGTCGGCGCTTTACTATTAGGAGCGGTTGCTGGCTTTTTTGGTGGACGATATTTCTTTAAAAAAGAATTAGAAAAAAATCCTCCAATCAATGAAAATATGATTCGAGCGATGTTTCGCCAAATGGGCCGTAAACCTAGCGAAAGCCAAATTAAAGCCGTCATGAATGCGATGAAAAATAGCAATAAATAAATTATTTGTTATTAATTTATATTCTGCGATATTGATATATAGAAAATTGACTTTGCGATTTTTTGTAAATAAGTATTACTTATAAATAAATATTCATTATTTATAAGGATGTATTTATTGATCTTGTTAAATTCTATCGTTTTACAACTTAGTCTAAGTAATGTTAACAAATATATAAAAGAAAATTATTATTTCTCAACAGAAAAATATTAATTAAAACTCTCAGCAAGAAATAAATTTATAAAAAATATAAAAAATGAAGAAATAAGCACGGTTAGCAATTACAACTTACTTTTATAAAAATAAGCATAATTAATTATGTTTTTTAAAACTTTTCAAAATTATAATTTTTGGCTAAAATAATAATATGAAAAATAAAAAAGCAAATTTTATATTATTTTTAATTCAAATTATTTCGTTAAGTTTTTGTCTTATTCCTCACAATAATAACTTATCGTCAATTAGCGATACCGATAGGCATATTCGAGCTTAGGCGTATTTAACCGATAGTGAGACGATGACTTTGTTTAATACTTTAATTACTGAGCAGGATAATACTTTATATCTAGAAGATAATTATGCGTCGCATTATTTCTTTAATTTAAAAAATAATTTTGGCAATAACACTCACGGTACATGTGCTTTTGTTTCACTTGGAATGTTACTTAGTTATTATGACACATATTGGGATGATAATTTCGTTCCGAATGTTTATGAACAAAATGCTACATTTAATTCAAATAAAATAAACAATTCATTTTATTTAATTCCGTTATCTACCCCGTCTCCTGGTATTAAATTTGAACCGATGAATTCGGTAAGCGCATTATTAGAAAGTGAATATTTTGAATGGGTAGCCAATAATAGTGGTGTTTATTTTCAAGCTAAGCTCATTGACTTAGCAAAAAATTATTTTACTTACTTATATTTTGATTCGATGGATGAAGAATATCTTTCTTTAAATATTTCTCAACTTCAAAGTTTCTTACAATATTATTTATATGATTATAACGATTTTACAACTAGCGAAGTATCTGTAGAAGTCAAAAATAGATACATGGCAAATTTAAAAGCACACACAATCGAAAATATTAAAGATGGCGTTCCTACTCTTTTGTATGTTAAAAATACTACGACAACTGCCGCTCATGCAGTAATTGCCTATGATTATAATTTTTTAACTGGAGATATTTATGTTCATAGTGGTTGGCGAGATAGTGTAAATAATAAAGCGTTAACGCATGTAACTTTGGATGATTTGACTTACTCCGAAATTTTATATGCTGTGACCTTAAGATTAAATCTCCCAATGAATTTAGCTGCTAAAGATGCTTTTTATAATGCGTCTCATTTAATATATCCAAATAATATTGAATTAACTAGTGGCAACTATGTTACATCTAGGCCGACATTTGAATGGAATAGTTTGTTTAAAGAGGAATGGTTTATCCAATATAACACTTATATTGTTTTTGAAATATTAGATAATAACAAAAATGTTCCTTCTTCTAGGACTATTGACCAAAATAAATGGACATTAACTAGCGATGAGTGGCATAACGCTCGTTTAAGCAATAGTAGTAGCATCTATTATATTAGATTATCACTTACCGCAACCGTTTCTGGACCAACTTTCCCTTATTGGTGTGAAAAACAATTCACCAAACCAAATGATTATGCAATTTCAATCGTCCATCCTGACGAGTACGGCTTTGCTGACGCTTACCCTGTCACCGATGATATCAAAGAGAATTACATTGAACATAATGTAAATGGTTTTACTTTTGAAACTAGAAGATATCGTACTGGTTATATCCATAATGAATATATCGTGATGTCACCAATTAGAAATGGCATTGATTACGCCTTTATTGAATTTAGATTTCCAAGAGCAATAACACGAATGGATGTTGAATTGTCTCACTGGAGAGAATTAACTAGTGAATTGCTCGATGATACCAATGGAAACGCTGTATTACAGCAGTATATCGGAAGAACTTGGATCCCTATTTTTGACTTATTATCACCAGAAACAGCTTTGCCTCGCGACAGAAATAATCCTACTACTTATGAAATTGAATTTAATCAACCTGCATATCGTATTCGCTTTTATTCTGATTATAATGGTGAACATACAGGCGATAACAATAAAGGCCGTATTTGCATTGGAGATATTAAATTTTATGTATCTAACTATAATATGCCATTATCTTGTTATGAATTAGATTATTTTCCTTGGGAGTGGAATACTGGACTTCTTCCAAGTTGGACAAATTGTTATTCTTATGCTTTAAACGCGAAAAGGAATCCGAATGAGAAATATGAAAATCTATTATTCATTCCTGGCCAATCATTGGATAGACAAATTAATGTTCTAGATATCCCTAATATTGAACTTCTTGTTAATTTGATTAGAGCAGATTCGATTGAATATCAATTTTATTTTGAAGAGATTAATAAAAACGAAATTTGCCCTCCAGGTACATATAAAATCGCTCTAGTGGTTGATGATGTTAATTTTGCTGGCAGCAATATAAATCCAGATTATGATTTTCATTTTTATCGTCAAAATTCCGATGGTACATGGTCGCATAAGCCTGGAACGACCGATGTTACAAATTTAGATTATAGTAGTGAATTAATATTAGATCCAGAAACATGTAATCGCAAATATAGTGATGAATTAAATTATACAAATTTTGTAGGATTTTATTGTGTAAGTCCTATTATGGAAGCATAAGATATGAAAAAAATATTGTTATTGATATTACCCCTCTAAGCGATGAGTGTTTCTAGTTGCAATCACTTAGAAAAGCCGCGGGACACTAATCTAAATTATTGGCTTGGTGAAAAGGTTAGTTTTGATGATTCAAGACAATATCTCGATAGCAATATTTATTTAGATGGAGATTATCAATTTATTATTAATGAACAAGGTGAACAAGAATTTCCTCAAACTTATGTTTCTTATCAAATTGAAAATGGTGTCATCGACACAATTGAGATTAAAGATCCTGAGATTGTCTTATATAATTTTTGTCTTAATTCTAGCCCAATGAAAGTTTCAATTATGTTGGATAATTTTGGCTTTGAAGGTGGTGGAATTTATGATTATACCGGCAATAATGGCTATTTATCAATTTATTTTAAGAAAGGAAAAACAATAATTGTTCAAAGAATATATGAAAATTAAAGATAAGCTTATTCCTTTATTGATGTTAATACCCATTTTATCATCTTGTAATAATAACCATGTCGATGTTGCTAATAAGCCAAGCGACGCAAATTTTAGTTATTGGATTAATCAAACAATTAAAGAAGAGGAATTCAATTTAGCGTGCGCTGAATTTCTAATTGAAGGTGACATTATTCCACATTATCTTGATGTTAGTTATGAATTCGTTATTAAAGATGACGGGTTAGAATATCTTCCTAAGGAATATGTCTGCTATTTAACCTATCGAAACGCGAGTAATGATTATTGCATTAGTGATATTGTGATTACTGATCCTAATATCACCTTTTATGGACTAAGCCTTACTAGCGACCGTTATGATATCTATTTTAAAATGCGCGATTTAGGTTTCGCTTTCCATGGAAATATCTTAAATATTGCGGAAGATAAACGACCATTCGTCTTCGATAAAGATGGATATGGCTTTATGTTTGCAGAAAATCTTATTTATATTTGCTATTAAAATAATACTATAAAATCAGACCAATAGATTTAAATAAAATTAATGTTAAATTTACTAAATTGAAAATATTTTTTAGTCATAATTTTGGTGACAAAATCAAGAATAGTTTAATCAAAATTTATAAAATTATTACCTATGGTAGTGACCTCTAAGTCGAGCAATAATGCGTAAGCTAACTATTTTTACACAACTAAGTGGAAAAACTAAAAAATGTCAATCAAAACATTCGATAATAACTATAAATATTTTTTTATCTACGGCTATGTTTATAATTTATGCACCAAAGTAATATTAACTAAAAAACTACTAATTTAATACTATTTATTTTAACCATTTGACCTTATTTTCTTCATGGTTGATTAATCTTTTAATGTTAGTATGATGACGGATAATCGTGATGAAAGTCATGATGGTCAAAGTTGTTGCATATTCAAATCCTGGTAAGACAAAATAGCCATTACCCCACATGAACAAATTACTAATAGCAGGATAATATAAATTTAGGATAGCAATAGCCCAGGCGACTATTGTTCCAACTATGGAAGTTAATATGCTTGATAAAGAAACATATTTAGTCGTTTTTAAAGTTGTAAAGAAGGTGATGATACCGAAGATAGAAACTAGCCAAGAAGTTGCTAAACCAAAGCCACATAGATTCGCGACGATCTTTCCGCCTTTAAATTTAGCAAACAAGGGGAAGCAATGACCTACTGTTGCCCCAAGCGGTGCTAGATAATAATAAATAATTCCATCATCAAAGAGCCAATCTTCACCTAAAATAGTTTTTAGTGGCGTATATAAAATGACAAAGAAGGCTAATAACATTGGGATGACGCACTTTAGCATATCTAAAATTATCGTTAATACGCCGGCTTTTTTTGAAAAGACGCGGCCAACATTCGTGCCGCCGCTATTTTTGCTACCATAATCGCGGGGATCTTTTTTATAAAAGACTTTACCAACAATCACCCCAAAAGGGATTGAGCCA
Organism: uncultured bacterium; assembly: GCA_949297305.1. GTDB lineage: Bacteria > Bacillota_I > Bacilli_A > RFN20 > CAG-826 > CASFSG01. The sequence continues at coordinate 26,686 of CASFSG010000025.1, read as the reverse complement.
AATAAATAACCCACAAAGAAACAACTTAAACCGATTAATATATTGTATAAAATGACATCCATTGCTTTGATTTGTTATTACCTGAATAATTTTACTAAAAGTTTATTACTTTTAAAACTAAAATTTGTTATAATTTCTTCGGTTAGAAAATTTGTAGGATTGTTTAATGGCTGATAAATATAATAATGAACATAGATATACCGCTGATGATATCGATCTTTTAGATGGCATCGAAGGGATTAGAAAACGTCCAGCGATGTATATTGGCTCGACTAACGCTAGCGGTCTTCACCATTTAGTGTGGGAGGTTTTAGATAACGCTGTCGATGAAGCGATGTCGGGTTTTGGCAAAACGATTACAGTCATCATTCATAAAGATGGATCGGTTTCGGTTATGGATGAGGGTAGAGGTATCCCTGTCGATATCCATAAAAAGACCGGCGTTCCGGCCGTACAATTAATTTTTACTACTTTACATAGTGGCGGCAAATTTTCAAGTAAAGTTTATGCAACTAGCAGTGGCCTTCATGGCGTCGGTGCGACAGCCACTAATGCTTTGTCCTTATATTGCGATGTCACAGTTTATCGCGATGGACAAATCTATCATCTGCGTTTTGAAAATGGCGGAAAACTTAAAACTCCTCTAGAGGTTCTTGGCAATACTAAAAAACACGGTACTCTCGTTCGTTTTAAGCCCGATCCAAATGTCTTTTCAACCGTCGATTTTAAATGGGATACAATTTCTAATCACCTCCGCGAAAAAGCCTTTCTTCTCAAAGGTGTTAAATTTGTAGCGATCGACGAAAGGCAAAATTTAAAAGAAGAATATTATTACGAGAATGGCATTTTAGAATATCTAAATGTTTTGAATGAAAATAAACGCAAAATCGGTGATTCGATATATTATGAAGGCAAAGAAAATAATATCGAAATGGAGATTGCCTTCATGTATTGTTATGACGATTATAATGAATCGATTTATAGTTACGCTAATAACGTGCGAACTAAAGATGGCGGAACGCACGAAATCGGTTTTAAAACCGGCATCACACGCGCGGTAAATGATTTTGCGGTCGAACATAATTTACTCAAAAGCAAAACGAAATTAGAGGGTAGTGACATCCGCGAAGGCTTAACCGCAATTGTTTCTCTAAGAATTCCCGAAGAGATTCTCGAATATGAAGGACAAACTAAAGGCAAATTAGGAACGCCGGAAGCTCAAACAATTGTCAATAATTTTGTCTATTCTAATTTCACTTATTATTTATCGGAAAACAAAGAGTTTGCCATCAATTTAATTAAAAAGTGCGTCGCTAGTAGCGAAGTAAGAATTGCTGCTAGAAAAGCTAAGGAAGAGATGCGTTCAAATAAAAAACAAAAAGTTGAAATGATCATTTCTGATAAATTAACTCCTGCACAATCGAAAAACTACGAACATAATGAATTATTTATTGTTGAAGGCGAATCGGCAGGGGGGAACGCTCGCACTGGAAGAAATGGTTTATTTCAGGCTATTTTACCTCTCAGAGGTAAACCTCTAAATACTGATAGCATCACTTTAGATCGCATGTTAAAAAACGAAGAGTTTGCAACTTTAATCAACACCATCGGGGCTGGTTATGGGCAAAACTTCAATGTTGAGGATATGCATTATGGCAAAGTCATCATCATGACAGATGCTGATACTGATGGTGCCCATATTCAGACATTGTTATTAACGTTTTTCTATAATTTTATGCGACCAATTATCACAAGTGGTCGCCTCTATGTAGCTATGCCGCCTTTATATTGCGTTTCAAAAGAAATTAATCATAAAGAAATTTTTGAGTACGCCTGGGATGATGAGTCGTTAAAGCAGGCAAAAGAGAAAGTTGGTCGCGGAGCGACGGTTTCACGCTTTAAAGGTTTAGGAGAGATGAACGCTGCTCAACTTTGGGAAACGACGATGAATCCGAAAACTCGTCACTTATTAAAAATTGGCATCGATAATCCTCTTGTTGTCGAACAAAGAATCTCTGTTTTAATGGGTAAAGATATTGCTGCTAGAAGAAAATGGGTTGAAGAAAATGTCGATTTTTCTGAAATCGATAATTTTGAAATAGGTATTAATAATGGCTAAGAAAAAGCAAATCGAAGAATTTGAAAACTTTAATGAAATCGTCGAAGAGCAACCACTCGATGATATTATGGGTAGCCGCTATGCTAGCTACGCTAAATATGTCATTCAAGATCGAGCTATTCCTGATGCTCGCGATGGTCTTAAACCGGTTCAAAGAAGAATTATTTACGCCATGCAAAAAGCTGGTTTAACATATAGTTCTAAACGCACTAAATGTGCGCGAATAGTCGGTGATGTCATGGGCCATTATCATCCGCATGGCGATACTTCGATTTATGATGCTTTAGTGAGGCTAGCGCAAGATTGGAAAGTAAATCATCCTTTAATTGACTTTCAAGGTAATAAAGGTTCGATTGATGGTGATGGTCCCGCCGCTTATCGTTATACCGAAGCGCGTTTGAGTCAAATTGCTGAAGAGATGGTTCGCGATATCGATAAAAATGTAATCGATATGGAACTAACTTACGATGATAGCCAATATGAACCAACCGTTTTGCCTTCGCGCTTTCCTAATTTGCTCGTCAATGGTAGCGATGGCATCGCCGTTGCTTTAGCAACTGAAATTCCTACGCATAATTTAAGTGAAATTATCGAAGCGACGATTTATCGCATTCGCAATAAAAATTGTGCGATAAACGAACTAATAAACATCGTTCAAGGTCCAGATTTCCCTACCGGTGGTTTAATATATAAATCAAAAGGAATCGAAGATATTTATTTAACGGGTCGCGGCAAAATTGAAATAGTGGGGAAAACTGAAATTATCTATGGCAAAGATATTAACCAAATTGTAATTAGCGAAATACCATTTAAAGTTCAAAAGAAAGATTTAGCCTTCGAAATTGATAAATTGCGTTTCGATCGCTCCGTCAGTGGCATCATCGAAGTGCGCGATGAAAGCGATCTCAAGCATTTTCGTATCGTCGTCGATTTAAAAAAAGAAGCTAAAGCTGATATCATTTTAGAATATTTAAAGAATAAAACACCTTTAAGAACATCTTATTCTGCCAATATGGTTGCGATTGTTTCAGGTCACCCTAAAACGATGAATTTAATCGATTTTATCGATTGTTATATCAATCATCAGTTAAGCGTTTTAACTAAAAGAAGCATCTTTTTATTAGCTATCAATAAAAAAAGACTGAATATCGTTATTGGCTTAATTAAAGCAATCTCAATTATCGATGATTTAATTAAGGTCATTCGCGCCTCAAAAGATAAAGGTGATGCAAAAAATAATATCCAAAAAGAATTTGGTTTCAACGAAGAGCAAGCCGAGGCAATTGTCTCTTTGCAACTTTATCGTTTAACTAATACCGATATTTTAACTTTAGAAAATGAAAAGAATTCTTTACTCGAGGATTCCGAATATTTGCAGAGTTTACTTGACGATGAGAAAAAACTTCGTCGCCTCTTAATCAGCGATTTGATGACAATTAAAAATAAATACGGTCGTCCTCGTTTAACTCAAATCATCGATAAAGAAGAAACTAAAACATTCAATCGTCGCGATTTAATTTCTAAAGAAGAGACGATGATTGCTTTAACGCATGATGGTTATATAAAAAGATCATCGCTTAAATCTTATCGCTCGAGCGGCGAAAATCCTTTACCTGGTTTAAAAGATGGTGATGCGATTGTTTATATTGGCAAAGCAATAACGACCGATTATTTAATTGCCTTTACTTCAACCGGTAATTTTTTACACATACCAGTTTATGAAATTCAGGAAAATAAATGGAAAGACGAAGGCAAGCATATTAATTATTTAATTTCCTTAAAGCCTGAAGATAAAATCGTTAAGGCTTTTGTCTTAAATAATTTTCGCGAAGATTTATATTTCGTTTTAGTTTCTAAGCACGGACAAATTAAACGCGTAGCGATGAATAATTTTAATGTTGTGCGTTATAATCGCCCAATTACGGCAATGCGTTTATTTAATGATGATAAAATTAGCGATGTCACTTATTCGCAAGGCGATTCGAACATCTTTGTTGCAACTAGCGAAGGTTATGCCTCGTTTTTTAATGAAAATCAAATTTCGCCTAGTTTATTAAAAAGCAGTGGAATTAAAGCGATGTCATCTTTAAGAAACGATGCGACCATCGCTAGTGTATTAGCCTTCAAGAAAGAAGAGCGACAAAAACTGTTATTAATAACAGATAATGGTTCTTATCGCATCTTTGAAATTGCTAATATGCCACTTACTAACCGTTTAGCAAGACCATTTTCCTTATATAAATATTTAAAAAGCGATGTTCAGCATCTTATTAAAGTGATGAAAATCGCTAAAGATGAAGATAATTTACTCATTCGTGCCTTACTAAGCGATAAAAATTATTTCGAATTTAATGTCGATGACTTCCATTTGACTCCAATGGATAAATGCGCGCGAAAAATTTTAAAAATTCCTCATCGTGCCTCGCTAGATTTTGTCTATGATGAAAAAGGCATTTATATCGATAATAAAATCGAAAGCTATCAACCTGATATTTCTACCTCTAAGCTAGGCGAAGAACAAAATGTCATCGAAAATGAGCAATCAGTAAAAAATGACGGATATCATGAGGATGAACAACAGGAAGAAAATTATGAACAAATTTCCATCTTTGATGACGACTTATCTTTAGACTAATATGTGCAAAAAAATTATTCCTTACGCCTATGCCTCGTCACTTTATGATATCGATTTAAATTTTTTCGCTAAAAATAATATTCAGTATCTTCTTACTGATTTAGATAACACTCTCGATTCTTATCGACAAAAATTACCGACACCAAAAGTTTTTGAATTAAAGAAAAAATTGCTTGACATCGGGATAAAGATGATTATTGTCAGCAACAATTCTTCTAAACGCGTTTTTACTTACGCGAAAGAATTAGGTGTGGAATGTTTTTCTTCTTTAAGAAAACCTTTCGCACGTAGATTAAATAAATTATTAAAAGAAGCGAAAATAAATAAAAATAATGTTATGATGATAGGGGATCAAGTTGTCACTGATGTTGTTGCGGCTAATGGGGCGAATATTAAAGTTATCTTAACTGATAAATTGGTGCGCGAGGATCAATTCACCACCCATTTTAATCGCTTGCTTGATCGTCCGTTAAGAAAATATTTAAAAAAGAAAAATTTATTGAAGAATTGGAGGGAATTATATGAGTGATTTTGCCCAAGTAAGAAAATGTTATAACTGCGGAACTTTACTACAAAGTGATAACCCAAATGAAAAGGGTTATGTCAAAAAAGAAATTTTAGACAATCCTTTACTAAATTTTGTCTTTTGCGATGAATGTTTTGAAAAAGAAAAATTTCACGCGCGTCCTAACGAACCAGAACTCGACGATGAATATTATTCTTTAGTGATGGACGCTAAAAACAATCAATCATTAATTGTCTATGTCATCAATTTATTTTCTTTTGAAGCTTCCTTTAATTCGAAATTAAATAGTTTAATTAAAAATAATAAAATTCTCGTTGTTGCTAATAAGCGCGACCTTTTACCTAACGACTTAAAAGATGAAACAATTGAAGAATATGTCGCTCATCGTTTTCGCGCAGTCGATTTACATGTCGATAAAGTGATGGTTACTAGCGAATCTAACGATGAAGTTAACCGCGAAATCATCGAAACAATTCAAGAAATGCGTCAAGGGCATAATACTTATGTTATCGGTCCAAAATATTCTGGTAAAACTTCCTTAATTAATGCCTTTTTACGTGTCTATCACAATTTATCTAAAGGGATGATTATGACTAAAAATTACAAGAATACAAAGGTGCGTGTCATGATGATTCCTCTCGACGATGATACATACATGTATGACACTCCTGGGATTAGTAATGATAATTCTCTTTTGGCAAAACTTGATGCTTCGACAATCGATTTATATTTATCGAGTCGTGGTTGCGAGAAAAAGGGCGTTTTACTCAGTAAAAACCAAGCTATTTGTTTAGGTGGATATGCGATGATTGAACTCGTCAGTAGCGAAAAAGATTTAAATAATTTATCTTTATATTTCCGCCCGAATAAAATCACTTATAAAAAGATCGCGCCGCGTCATAAAAATAGCGTTGATGAGATCTTTTTTGAATTGATTGCTAAAGGTGCTTTAACACCTGCCTTGAAGGCGATGAATTCATTAAAAGATATGACGGTTTATGAAATTTATGTCGATGAAACAAATCAACGCGACATCGGCATTTTAGGCTTTGGATGGTTCTCTTTTGTCGCTCATAAACAAGTCTTTAGAATCTATGTTCCTCACAATGTTTCCGTCTATACTTCGCGTCCAAAAATTGTTGATAAAAGATTGCGTTAATGAAAGATAATATCGTCCTTTTTGGTGGTTCATTTGATCCGATTCATCAAGGACATATCTTGATGGCGAAATATGCGCATGATTTATTTGATGCGCAGGTAATTTTTATTTTAGCTAAAAGACCGCGATGGAAAAATGTTAACGCCTCGGATGACAAACGGCTAGCGATGTTAAAAATTGCTTTAAAAGATTTAGATGAAAATGATTATTCGTATAGCGAATATGAACTAACTAAAGATGAAGAAATTAATTACTCAATCGATACCATTAAATATTTTTTAGATTTATATCCCAAACGCAAGATTTATTTTTTAATTGGTGCCGACCAAGTGAATAAATTTGATGATTGGAAAGAAGGATTGCTAATCAGTAAATTAGTACAGATTATCTTTTTTCCTCGCGTTAATCTCGATATCGACGAAAAAATAGTCAAGAAGTATCAAATGATTAAAATTGTCGATAAAAAAATTCCAGATATTTCATCAACGGAGATTCGTCAATTAGAAAAAATTGATGAAATAGAAGGCGTTAGAGAATATATTGAGAACCATAATCTATATTATATGGATAATATATTAAATAAATACATAATTGATGATCATCGATATCAACATTCCTTAAGCGTAGCAAGATTAGCTTTAGCAATTGCAATCAGTAATAATTTACCTAATAAAGAAAATTATTATATTGCAGCATTGCTTCACGATTTAGGTAAAACAAAATATTTTGATAGCGATCAAATGCAAGAAATCATGTTTAAATATTATCCACAATATATCGATTTACCTTTTTTTACTTATCATCAGTTTGTAGGGCATTATATTGCAAAAGAAATGATTGGAATTAAGAATGAACATATCTTAAGAGCGATTGAATTTCATTGCACTGGAATTGATGAAATGGATGAAATTGGCATGATTACATATTTATCAGATAAAATAGAACCGACGCGAGGATTTGATTCGACTTGGTTAATAAGTAGCGCATTAAAAAATTATTATCAAGGCTTTATCGATACCTTAATTGATAACAGGAAATATTTACTGAATCATCATAAAGATATTTATAATCGTTTGACGCAGGCGTGTTTTACAATGTATTTAAACAAAGGAGAAAAATAAATGCCCAGATTAGAAAAAGTAACAGCTTTAGTTAAAAAAACATTAAACGAACATAAGGCAGAAGAAATTGTGATAATTGACGTGAGAGATAAAACGCCTTTTGCGGACACATACATATTAGCAAACGGCTTAAACGTCCGACATGTTAACGCATTAAAAGAAAGCATCATTGAAGCATTCGCTAAAAATAATATTCCATATAATCATGTCGAAGGTTCCTTAGAATCGACTTGGATTTTAATCGATGCTTATCATTGTATAATCAACATCTTTACCGAAGAAGAAAGAAATCGTATCTCTTTGGATGAGTTATTAAATCAGAAATATAATTAAATTTACTCGAATTATACAATACTTCGCATAAGTGTCATTATGTTAACCAAAATATAATAAATACTGATTGTATCGTGATTTTATCTCTTTTTATATAAATAATAGTGCTGCCACGCTTTCCGATAACTACCACTTTTCCACATATTATATTTAACTAATTTAATACTAAAATACTACTAATAAATTTTATTATTGACGATGTCGTCTCTTGTTTTAGTAACGATTTTTTTTGGATATTTTTTCTTTTTACCACTGCTCTACCCTATTTTTATTAAGAAAATTCAAAAATATATATTTTGCTATCACTATCACTCTTTATTTATAAATATTTATGTAGAAGGCTACAATTTATTTTATAATGATAATTAATATTTAGACATAATTTTTAACCGTTTTTTGTCGTATATTTCTGCAATAATTTTTTTGCGTAATGAATGGCGATATCGGTTAAACCAATTAAAATAATTGCAATTAAAGAAATTGCTAAGATATTATCCATATCAACATTCATATAATATAAATAAATCAATCTTCCTAAACCAGGAATATTATCGCCCGATAAGATTTCTGCCATGATGCAGACTTTCATTCCTAAACCTAACGAGGTGACAAGGCCAAGTATTAGATTAGGCCACGCTAATGGGAGGTAGATGCGATAAATCGCGCGTAAAGTCTTTGTACCATCGATTTTTAAAGCCATGATGATATTTTCATCAATGCTTTTTATTCCGCTAATTAACGCCTCATAACATAACGGAAAGACAATTAAAAAGACGATGATAAACGGGGCGATTACTGTTCGCGATAAAGCGATAATTAAATAGATAATCGTCGCTGTTGGTAAAGTTCTTAAAACGATAATGAAAGGTCGCATAAAATTATAGAAAGCTTTATTTAAGGCTCCAAATATCCCTAAAATGGAGCCTAAAACAAAGCCCACTACTACGCTAGTAAATAATCTAAGTAAGGTCCAACCAATCGATATATAAGTATAAGAATCTGCTAGTAAAGGACCTAAACTAACAATTACTTTAAGCGGTGAAGGTAATAAAGAAGTCTTTAGTGTTAGTGATAAAAGCCACCACAAGAGAATAAAAGCAATTATTCCTAATATAATATATATTAGAGCTTTATATTTTTTGTAAGCGGCTTTAATCTTTTCTTTCATTCTTAGCGGGTAATTTCGATGAAATAATCCTCACTAAAGGCGGGATAATTTGGATTATTGATTTTTGCTAAAAATGTATTGACATCGACTGTTTCGCTAGGAGCAACTAAACCGAAACCATTCGCTTGATCTTTTTGGACATTATAAGCGACATTGCCATTAAAACCAAAACGAGCTTGTTGGGCTACTAAGTCGCTATTATAGGCATTTAAAGCATCGCGGACTTCTTGCGGATTATTAATCGCCGTCAATAAACGATCGTCTAAATCATTAAAGAAAGTTTTTAAATTATTTGGTTTAGTAGTTAAGACGCTTTCACGAACAAAAATACCGGCTTGTGGAATTGCGTCTTGCCCGCTATACGCTTTCCACTCTTGGCGAATATTCTTAATAATTGAAACGCGGCCATAAGTTGAAGCATCTGGGCTATTCATTACAGCAAATAGAGCTGGTTGAGCAATAAAAACATAGTCAACTGGATTACCATTATGCATTCCGCTAGCTAAGATGGCGCGAGCTTCTTCGTTCGAATTGACATAATGCGTTTCTAAATTAGGAATTTGCCAATAATCGTCCACTAAAGAACGCCAAACTAAATCAGGGATTAAATTTTCGCCAAAGCTAACAACATAACTCTCGCTATTTGGCGTCGCTTCATCTTTAATATCAATTCCGGCTAAATAAAAATTTCCTCCAGTGATAATTTGAGCTAATTTAAAATCCAATTCTTTATTGCGAATTGTATTTAAACCACTGATGCTATCGAATATAACCATATCGTATTCGCTTTTTTGTAGCTCTGCTGCAACGTTTGTTGGTGTTGAATTTGTCACATAATTTTCATTGTTTCCTTGATTAAAGAACGCCAAGGCTGGTGCGCCAGCTGGCGAGATGAATTTTAATGGTTCTTCGTTAGTTAAACTAGTGCTTCCACTACTATTTTCGCTTGTCGGGCAACTAGTAAGCCCTACCATTACTAGTGGCAATAATATAATAAAAGATTTATTCATTCGTTAGCACCTCCTCGATGACTTTTCCAATCATCGTTTGATCTTTCTTCAAATTGAAATTAGCTAAAATTGTTGCTCCAATATCAGCAAAAGAGTTTCTTTCGCCTAAATAGTGACCATTTTTAAAGTTTTTATTATAAATTAATAGTGGCACTTTTTCGCGGGTATGGTCGGTGCCATGATGGATCGGATCATTACCATGATCGGCAGTAATCATCAATAAATCATCATCTTTTAATTCGCTTATTAATTGACCTAATTTAACATCGAATTCTTCGATGGCTTTTGCATAGCCAATCGGATTTCTCCGATGACCATATTCGCTATCAAATTCAACTAAATTTACGAAGCATAAACCGGTATAATCATCATTTTTAACTTGTTCAATCGTTTTATCCATTCCGTCGATATTAGAAATTGTTTTCACGGTTTTAGTGACACCACTATTGTTGAATATATCAGCGATTTTTCCTACGCAAGACACAGTATAGCCATGATCTTTTAAAATGTTCATGGCGGTTATGCCGCTAGGAGAAAGTGCTAAGTCGTGGCGATTGGCGGTTCTTTTAAAAGTTTCTGGGCTATTACCGATAAACGGACGGGCAATAACTCTACCAACATAATATTCTGGTCTAAGACATATTTCTCGAGCGATTTCGCAACAACGATAAAGTTCATCTAAACCGGTCACTTCTTCGCTTGCGGCAATTTGTAAAACGCTGTCAGCGCTCGTATAAACAATTAAGGAATTATCGCGCATTTGTTCCTCGCCGAGTTCTTTTAATATTTCAGTTCCGCTTGCAGCTTTATTGCCGATGATTTTATGACCGGTTTTTTCTTCTAACTCGCTGATTAAAGCTTGTGGGAAACCAGTATCGGTAAAAGTTATAAATGGTTTAGTGGTATATATCCCCATCATTTCCCAGTGGCCAGTCATCGTATCCTTGCCATTACTTTCTTCGAGTAAACGCATCGAATAACTATGTGGATGAATGGTGATGCTCGTTCCTTTAATATCATCTAAATCGGCAATGCCTAAACTATTGAGATGAGGAATATTTAAGCCACCAACACTTTCAGAGGTGTGTTTAAAAGTATTTGCTCCTTCATCATTATATTTTTTAGCATCTGGCATTTCTCCGATGCCAACGCTATCCATGACAATTAAGAAGATTCTTTTGTATTTCAATTTTTATTCCCCTTTCTAGTGTAAATATTAAATCATTTTCTTTTGCTAAACAAATCATATGCACTTAAAATTCGCCGCGTAGAAATATTTGTATATATTTCTGTCGTCGCTAAATTTGCATGTCCAAGCATTTCTTGCACGGCTCTAAGTTCGGCACCATTTTCTAATAGGTGAGTGGCAAATGAGTGCCTTAAAATATGCGGAGAAACATTAACTTCGATGTTTGCCCTTTTAGCGTACACTTTCACGCGTTTAAAGAAATATTGTCGCGATAACTTTTCGCCATATCGATTTAAAAACAAATAAGATTTTTGCCGACCAGGATTTTTATTTCTTACTTCTAAAATGTAACGATTAATATATTCTAGGGCATATTCACCGATTGGGATGCGTCGCATTTTGTCGCCCTTTCCTCTAATTTCGATGATACCTTGAGTAAAATTAATTTTACCTAAAGGAAGCGCGAGAAGTTCGCTAACCCTCAACCCACTAGAATACATCGTTTCAAGCATCGCCTTGTCGCGTAGTTCGTCCTTTTTTTCAATCTTTGGAGCATCTAAAAGAGCTTCAACTTCTCTAATTGTTAAAGCGTATGGTAGACGTTTAGGCGCTTTAGGTGAATGAATTGCGATATTGTTAAAATCGATGAGATGTTCTCTTTCTAAAAATAGATAAAAATTCTTCATCACTGATAATCGTCTTAAAATCGAAGAGGTAGCTAAATTCTCTTTGCTTTGGATTTTGATGAAATCATTGATATCTAAAGGTGATAAATCTTCTAAACGACGCTTATTAGGGAAAGTTAAAAAGAACTTCTTTAAATCATATTGATAAGATTTTAAAGTTTCTTCGCTGATTCCTTTTTCTACGCGAAGATATTGAAAAAAATTATCGATTGCATCACTTAATTCCATACTTTTTCTCTTTATATATTTCTCCTAAAGTTGTTAAAGATGGTTTCTTTAAACGACGATTTAGTTCGTTGATTAATAATTTTGTGCGACATTCTTCCTCAATTTCTTCATAATTATCAAATAAAGATAATTGAATAATTGCTTCGTTTTTCGCTACTAACTCTTGCAAAGTCACTCCTACTAAACGGATTGGCTCATTAGGAAGATTTTTCATGAGTAAGCTTTCAACTACCGGCAAAATTTTATCGATGCTAGCGCAATACTCATCGAGTTTCTTTGAGCGAGTAATCGTTTTAAAATTATGATCTTTCAAAGTGATTTGGACAGTTTTAGCGAGGTAATTTTCTTTTATTATTTCATTGACGGCTTGTTTAGTTAATTCGATTAAATGGGGAACTAATTCTTCATAAGTTAACAAATCTTCACTTAAAGTTTTTGAATGGCCTAACGATTTTGCGTCTTCATCGAATGTGATAATTTCATCGCTACCCTTTCCTAAAATTAAATCGCGATAAGTATAGAAGTTTTTTCCAAAAAAACGTCTCATTTCTTCATCGTCAGCGATTAATTTCTTAGCTAAATCACCAATAGTTAAAATTCCTAAGGCTTTTAATTTTGGGGTCGTCTTTTTACCAATGCCGAAAAAATCATCGATTTTTAACGGATAGAGCAACTTGGGAATATCCTTTTTATGAATGATGGTTATTCCCATCGGCTTATGGAGGTCGCTACCCATCTTCGCTAAAAATTTATTAATCGAGATGCCAATTGAACACATTAAACCGGTCTTTGCTAGTAGTCCATCTTGAATTTCTTTAATTTTTTTAAGAGGTTCTTTTTCTTTCGCTAAATAACTAGTTAAATCGATGTAGCATTCATCGACGCTGGCCTTTTCAATCAAAGAAGAATATTGTTTTAAATAACGAAAGAACTCCTGCGATTTTTCTTCATAAAGGTGATAATGACCATCGATTAAAATTAAGGAAGGACATTTCTTTAAAGCTTCAAACGTTGGTTGACCACTATGAACGCCATATTCTCTCGCTTTATATGAACAAGTAGAAATGATTCCGCCGCGCCCGCGATGACCAATCGCTACCGCTTTCCCAATTAAAGAAGGATCGCGCAGTTCTTCGCAACGAACAAAGAAGGCGTTTAAATCGATATGTCCTATTATTTTAGTCACAAAAAAATTATAAAATCTTCTGATTTTAATAGCAAATAAATATTATGTTAACCAAAATTTTTAAGCACTTGCCCCAATTTGTTCAATGATGCCTAACGAACCAAGTACAGTTAAAATAATTGAAATAAGCAAGAAAACACTAGCTAAGATAATTGTCACTAAATTGATATAATATCCAGCGATTTTTAATGGTCTAAGTCTTTCGGGAGAGTTTTCTTTCGCTTTAATTTCAAAGATGAGGCCAACGATTGATAAAGCAATTGTAATCGGACCAAAGATTAAGCCATAAAAAGGAGCGAAAGCAACACTAGCCAAAGAGATAGATTCAATTCCAACACCAAATCCCACCACTCCTAAAGTATCATAAATATTCCATCTTTTTCGTGGAGGTTGGGAATTGTTTTCACTATTTGTTTCTTTAGTAACATCAATTACTTCGTTAACTTTTTCTTCTTCAGTCATTTTTTAACCCTCTTTTAAGAAGCGGAAGTTCCGTTATCGGCCAAATAATTCAAAAATATAATCGTTAAAATAATAGATATGATGAAGAAGATAATTGAAGCAATAAGCGTGATGATATTGATGATTAAGCCAGCCTTTTTTAATTTTATAACTTTTAAAGATGCGCTATTTAAGCCTTTCTTTGAAAAAATTAAGCCAATAATTGAAGAGACAAGAGAAATGAGCGAAAAGACGATGCCATAAATTACAATCCAACCAAAGGCAACGGTGACAATAGCCTCAATACCTAGCCCAAAGCCAATGACGCCTAAAGTATCTAAACCTGTCCAACGAACACTAGTAGTCGCTTTGTCATTTTTGTTCATTTCTTTAGATGGGCTTTCTTCCTCTTCTACTATCATCGAAGCTTTATGATAACTAGCTTCGATTTTTTCATTAATATTTTCAGCCATAAATTATCCTCCTATTTTTGATTTTATCTTTTTATAAACTGTTTCACAATCTAAATTAAACTCTTTTAATTGTTCAGCAATTGTTGCTTGCTTAACAAATTGTAAAGGAATATCAAACGAATAAAATTCTCCTTTATATCCCCCTTTTAATAAATAATTAGCAATTTTATCACTATAACCTTCTAAAACACTATAAGGATTATAAATAAAAATTCTCTTTTTATGCATTAATTGATTGAGAGTTTCTTCATCTAACGGATTTAAAAACAAGGTATTAATTAAATAAATGTCGTCGGATTTAGAAATGAAAAGAGAAGCGAGTTTTCTACCTAAAGGTCCATATGTTAATAAGACATTATCGCTCGTAAAGCGATCATTGAAAAATAAATATTTATTTTCCCTAATTTCTAGTGGCAAAACTTTTTCGTCTTTATCGACTTGTTCACGCGATAGACGAATGAACATCGTCGTTAGATTTTGATAATTTAAGAGAGCTTGAGCCTCGCCTTTTGTTGACGCCATCGCAATTAAAACGTTAGGGATTGATGTTAAAAAAGCTACGTCATAAATCCCTTGATGCGTTTCACCATCATTTCCAATCAAACCCGCTCTTTCAACCAAAAATTTGACAGGAGCTAAAATGCGCGCACTATCGTGTGAGAGCATATCATAACCACGTTGTAAAAAGGTTGAATAAATTGAGACATAAGGATGAAAACCCTCTTTTGCTAGCACACTAGCGAAAGTAATAGCGTGCTCTTCAGCAATGCCAACATCGATACATTGCATAGGATATTCCCTAAATATTTCATCTAAGCCTGCCCCTTTTTCAGTCGCCGGCGAGATGATGATGGCTTTAGCATCATTTTTAACAATTTCTTTTAATCTATCAGCGTAAAAATGCGACCAAGAGATCGTTGTAGGATGGAGATTTTTAGGTTCTCCGCTAGCAATATCAAACGGAGTGACACCATGCCAATAACCAACGCGGTCATCTTCGGCGAAAGGATAACCTTTGCCCTTTTTAGTTAAGCAATGAATGATGACCGATTTATTTGTGTTGTTTGCCCTTTTAAAAGCTTTTTCCAAAGCTTTAAAATTATGCCCATCAATCGGTCCTAAATAGACAAAACCTAAATTATCAAATAAAGTCAAAGGCACAATTGAACGTTTAATAAAGTTTTTAAAGCGGGCTAGAAAAGATAAAAAACTTAAACCAGCTTTCGTCTTGGTGAGATTGCGTTTTAATTTAGCTTTGAAGATGTTATAGCGATATCCAGTGGAGATGTTACTAAACGCGCGTCCTAAGCCCCCAACACTTTTAGAAATTGACATATTATTATCGTTCAAAACGATAATTACTTTACTAGAAGAATGCGCTAAATGGTTGATGGCTTCAAAAGCGAGGCCATTTGCAATTGAGGCATCGCCAATCAGGGCGACAATCTGATATTTTTCCTTTTTTCGATCGCGTAGATAAGCGAAAGAAGTCGCCGCGCTTAAAGAAGTTGAGGAATGACCAGCTTCAAAAATGTCGTATGGTGATTCGCTACATTTAAGAAAACCACTGATGCCATCTTTTTTTCTTAAAGAAGATAGATCGCGACCAGTTAAAATTTTATGGGTGTAACATTGATGACCGACATCAAAGATTAATTTGTCATGAGTAAAATCATAAAATTTATGGAGAGCTATCGTCAATTCAACTACTCCTAAATTGCTCGATAAATGTCCGCCATTAAGCGAGGTAACACGCAAGATTTCTTGTCTAATATCAGCAGCTAGAACTTCTAATTCTTCATTACTTAAAGACTTTAAAAACTTTGGGTCTTTAATATCTTTTAAATTAAAATGTTCGATAACTGCTTGTTTTTTCATACTATAAAACAACTAAAAATATACTAACTAATTATTTTCTTCGTCTTTAGCGTTCAATTTGGAAATTTTATCTTCGGCCTCTTTTAGTTCGTTTTCTAACGCTTCGATAGTCTTAAGGCTATCTTCATAAATTTTTAAAGTTTCTTCTAAAGACTTCGCATTTTCTTCTATTTCTTTGATCTGCGATTCTAACTTTGTTAATCTTTCTTCAAAATTTAATTCTTCTTTCATTTTAAGTTCCTCGTTTCTTTAACGCTAGAAATTATTATACCATCTTTTAAATGAGTTTTAATGGTATCATTTTCTTTTACTTCTTTAATAGAAGTAATTAAATGTCCACTAACATCATAACTTAAACTATAACCGCGACTTAATACTTTAAGAGGTGATAAAGAAGATAAAATTTCTTTATTTAAATTTAAGCGATGTTTTAAGCTCAAAAGATATTTTTCCATCGCTTTAAATAAGATATCTCTATCTTTTAAAATAATTATTTTATATTCTTGATAATGATAAAAAGGGTTTTTAATAAAGGAAGAATCCTTAAGCGCTTTTATCCTTTTAAATAAATTATCACATCGATGAGAAATTGCTTGATTCATTTTCTTGCGATATTCGTATAATAAGGCATAAATATCTTCTTTATCTGGCGTTGCTATAATAGCTGCTTCGGTTGGCGTCGAGGCTCTTTTATCGGCCACTAAATCTAAGATAGTTGTATTTATTTCATGACCAATCGCCGAAATTAAAGGAATATCTAATTGATAGACATAGCGAGCGAGACCTTCATCATTAAAAGCATTTAAATCTTCTTCGTTGCCACCACCGCGCGCGACAATGATTAAATCAGGTTTTTTCTTTTTTGCTTTCTTAATTGCTTCAATGACATTTTGAGGAGCTTTTTCTCCTTGCATTAACGCGAAGTAAGTTTCTAGTTCAACGAGCGGATAACGTTTTAAAATATTTTTCCTAACATCGCTATCAGCTGCAGAATTTTTCGCGCTAATGATTGCAATTAATCGCGGAAAGGCAGGGATAATTAATTTATGCTCTTGACTAAATAAACCTTCATGGAATAATTTTTGCTTTAACTTTTCTAAAGCGAGCAATTTATCTCCTTTGCCGTATTTTTCAATTTTTTTAACGATTATTTGATAACTTCCTCGCCCAACATAAACATTAATTCTACCGGCAATTAAAACTTCGTCACCGTTTAAAATATCGTTCTCTTTTAATAAATATTTCGCATCTTCTTTGAATAATACGCAATTAATTAAGGAACGTTCATCTTTTAGGGCGAAATAATAATGACCGTTAGTCGAGGCGCCTTTAAAAGAAGTCAATTCGCCCTTAACTAAAAACGACATGAGATTAAAATCGTTTTCAAGATGATTTTTAATGTAATTATTTAAAGTAGTAATCGAAAATATGTTATCTAGCATAAAATATTATCAAGTAAAGCATTGACGAATTTATATGCTTTGTTATCCCCATATTTTTTCGCTAGTTTGATGGCGACATTGATGATGATTGCTTTTGCACTATTTAAAGTTTTTGCTTCCGCGTATGACATAATCAATATTGCTTGAATAGTTTTTTCCAAACGTAAAAAATTCCAATTTTCCATTTTGGAATTAAATAAATTGATAATTTCATTTAAGTTTTTTAAAGCGTAAACGAAAGTTTCTTTCGCGCTTAAAGGAATTTCTTCATATTTAATTTCAAAAGCATTTTCCAAAATTGCTTTAAAATCAATTTCCTCTTTTAAATCGATATAAATTAAAGCTCCATAAAGAGCGATTAAGATTTTTTCATGAGATTGATTACGTGAGATCGCGTTATTCATTTTCTTAACAAAGTAATTATATATAATTACCGTGATGATTGCTATAATGATATCGAAATTAATTCTTTAAAGAATCTTCTTCTTTCTTGATGGCGATAATTTCCACTTCTTCTTTAAAGTCGATATCGAGGTTTTTATGCTTTCTAACTTCTCGATTCTTTTTAAGCATCTTATTGACTTTAAAATAATAGTAATATCCTGCTCCAATAAAGAATAAAACGACTAAATGCATCACTAAGGTAAAAGCAAAATTTGTCCAATTATAAATCGGACGCGAAAGAGGAATAAGAAAATAAACAAAGAAGAGGAAGATAAAATCTAATAGATAAAAGCCACTACCAAGATAAAACAAGATGACATAACCTTTTTGACTATAGATACCACATAATACAAAAAAAGCGCCTAACACCATCGAAATAATTAAGATGATAAAAATGGCAATCATCGGATCGAGATAGGAGTATAACAAAGTATTAATGAATATTTGGCTAGAAAAAGATAAAGCATAACCGCTACTAGGCCAAAATTCTCCTTTTGATTGAATGACGCCAATAATGGCTGCTAAAAAGTTAATAATACCAGCCCAAAAGAGAAAAAAGACGCTCTTTTTATAACGGTTTAAAGAGCGATTAAAAAGCGCGATATCGCTTAATTTCTTCTTTTCTTTTTTCTTCATTTAATTAATCATGGCAACTTTGATATTAATTTTAAAAGGAACCGATTCGGTATAAGTTAAAATTGCCGCCGATATTTCTTCTTGTAGGCGCGTGCAGATAAGCGTCATATTTTCTTCTTTGTTGACATCGATTAATAAATTAATTTCCACTTGGCCGTTACTTTTAAAACGCACTTGAATTGGGGCATTCATTCTAAAAGCATCTTTTTTACCTTTTTTTGGAATGCTGACGCCTTCAAAATGCTCGATTGCTTTCTTAGTGATTGCCACAAAGCAATTTCTTGAAATGCCAATATTGCCAACATTGGAATAATTTTTTATCGTGATATAATCTGCCATAATCTTCCCTTCCTTAAAATTAATATTATTAAATATTATTCAACTAAAGCAAGTATTTTTTTAGCAATGACCTCACTAACGAAGCCAGCTTTTAAAAGATTATCTTTCTCTTTGCCGCTCATCCCATAATGATCATAACTAATGATATGCTTAGCGTATTTATATAATCCATATGAGGAGAGCATTTCAATATAAACGCGTCGATTATAGTCTTCTCCGAGGACTTCCTTTTGATATGCTTCATCTTGCTTATCAAAAACATTCGTCGATAGCATCGACACTAAACGAATATGTGGATTATCTATAATTGCTTGATAAGCTAAAGAAACTTCACTCCCGCTAGCGATAACTACAAGCTTTAATTCGGCGCTTTCTCTTTTTAAAATATAAGCGCCTTTTCTCATTTCGTTTAAATGATTTTTGCCTAAATAAGGAAGGGCTTGTCGCGATAAAACAATAACGCTTGGTGTCATTTCACTTAATAGGGCCATCTGATAAGACATCATCACTTCATAACCATCCATTGGTCGATAAACATTGACATTAGGAATTGAGCGCAGCATAGCAAGTTGCTCAATAGGTTGATGCGTTGGGCCATCTTCGCCTAAAGCAATCGAATCGTGAGAGAACAAATAAATAGCTGGCAACTTCGAAAGAGCAGCTAGACGAATCGCTGGTTTTAGATAATCAGAGAAAATCAAGAAACAACCACCATAACTTCTCAAAGCTCCGTGGAGTAAGATGCCGTTATTAATTGCTGCCATCGCAAACTCGCGAATCCCATAGTTGATGTTAGTGCCTGCATAATTATTAGCGTTAAAATCTTCCTGTCCTTTAACTTTAGTTAAAACCGAACCGGCGACATCCGCGCTTCCCCCAATTAGATTAGGAAATAAATTGAATAATTTTGTTAAGATTTGTTGGCTATCTTTACGCGTTGCTTCTTTACCACTAGGATTTTCATCATAATTTAAGTTAACAAGTTGCTCTTTGATATAACTAGCTTTATCACCTTCGCTTAGCATCTTAGCGATATCTGGGTGCTCAATCTTTAATTCCTTAAACAATTTTTCCCATTTATGGTAAGCGCGATTTCCGCGTTTAATCGTCAAATTATGGTAATGGCGATATACTTCTTCAGGAATATAAAACTCTTTATCGTAATCAGGATAGTTATAGCTCTTTTTCGCTTTTAAACCGTCTTCATAGCCTAAAGGCGAACCATGAACTTTATTGGTCCCTTGATGAGTGCTACCTAAACCAATTGTCGTATGAGTTAAAACTAAAGTTGGTCGATCGAGAGATTTTTTCGCCTTCTTGATCGCTTTAGAAATTTCATCGCGGCTAGGATCGAGATTTTTAAGATTAATGATATTCCATTTGAGTGCTTTAAATCGTAGCAAAACCTCTTCGTCGCTAGATAAAGCTAATGGTCCATCCAAAGTCACATCATTTTTGTCGTAAATTAAAATTAAACGATTTAATTTGAGATGACTAGCAATCGCCAAAGCTTCTTGTGAAATGCCCTCTTCTAAACAACCATCCCCACATAAACAATAGGTATAATGATTGATTAAATCTTTGTATTTATCAGGCAATAAGGCATTTAAATGTCTTTCGGCAATTGCTAAACCGACCGCCTGAGCGATTCCTTGTCCTAAAGGACCGCTCGTCGCATCGATGCCTAAAGTATGATGATATTCTGGGTGACCAGGAGTCAAAGAATCAATTTGACGGAATTTTTTTAAATCGTCCATCGTCAAATAATTAGTTGCTAAATGCAAAATAGCATACATTAAACTCGAAGCATGCCCAGCGCTTAAAACGAAACGATCACGATTAATCCAAGCAGGATGTTTTGTCGATAAGTTAATAAATTCTTTATAGAGAACTTCTAGCGTAGGCGCGCTTCCTATAGCCATTCCAGGATGACCACTATTAGCCTGATTAATCATATCGATAACCAAGCCTCTTAGATAAGCGATGTCGTTATTAAGGTATAAATCTTCTTTTTTCATCTTTTACTCCTTTTAGTATTTATCTAGTATATGATTAGTATATTTAATACTGTGTATTAATCGTTTTTTGTAACAGCAATTCCTAAATCTTTTAATTGATTCTCATCAACTGATTTAGGAGCGTTTGACATCATATCGACAGCCTTCAAATTTTTTGGGAAAGCAATGACGTCGCGAATATTATCGGTATGCGCTAAAATCATCGTTAATCTTTCTAAGCCAAAGGCGATACCGCCATGGGGAGGTGTACCATAATTAAAGGCATCGATAAAGAAGCCAAATTTTCTTTTAATATCTTCATTACTTAATCCCAAAATTTCAAAAACTTTGTTTTGGATATTCTTATCGTAAATTCTTAATGATCCACCACCAGCCTCATAACCATTAATGACAATATCATACGCGTTTGATAAGACTTTGCTTGGATCTTTGTCTAAATAGGCTAGGCACTCCTCTTTTGGACGCGTAAAGGGGTGATGAGAACTAGTATAGGAGCCATCATCTCTTTTTTCAAACAAAGGAAAATCGACGACCCAAAGCAAATCGAATGAATTCTTATCGTATAGATATAGTTCATCGCCGAGCATTTTTCTTATCGCTCCTAGCATCATAGATAACTTCATATACGGACCATAACCTAATAGCAACACATCGCCTTCATTTAAAAGATTTTGGTTGAGGCGATTGACAATTTCTTCACTAAAGAACTTCTTTAAAGAGGAAACGATTTCGCCATTTTCTTTTTTGATCATATATAGTCCACTACTAAGGAATTTTTTTGCTTCTAAATTTAAGCGATCGAGTTCTTTACGCGTGCATTTATGCGCGTAATTATTAACGATGAAACCGCGTAGATGTTCGTTAAAGAAGGGACAAGTATGGCCTCTAAGTAAATCATCTAAGTCGAATAATTTTAAATCGAAACGAGTATCGGGTTTATCGGAACCATAGATATCAATCGCTTCTAGATAAGGGAGTCTTCTCAATGGCAAAATTAAGTCGTAGTGAGCGATTTCTTTAAATATTTCTTTTAGTAATCCCTCCATCATTTCTAATAATTCGTCTTGACTTAAAAATGAGGTTTCGATATCAATTTGGGTGAATTCTGGTTGGCGATCGCTTCTTAAATCTTCATCGCGAAGACATTTAGCGACTTGATAATATCTTTCTAAACCTCCAATCATCAATAACTGTTTAAAAATTTGTGGTGATTGGGGCAAGGCATAAAATGAACCTTTATTGACGCGCGATGGTACTAAATAATCGCGCGCTCCTTCCGGTGTTGATAAACATAATAAAGGTGTCTCGATTTCTATAAAGTCATGGCGATCTAAATAAGTGTGAACAATTTGCGTTATCTTCGCGCGAATTTTTAAATTATTTTGTAAAAGTGGACGACGCAAATCCAAATAGCGATATTTTAAACGCGTATCTTCTAAGGCATCAGTGTTATCATCGATAATAAAAGGCGTTAAACTAGCCTTCGATAACAATCTCAATTCACTAACGATAACTTCAATATCGCCATTAATTAATTTTAAATTAGGTTGTTCGCGTAAATTTACTATCCCTTTAACCGTAATGACGTCTTCGTTACCTAGGCCTTTAATCAATTCCTTGTTTTTAATGACGAGTTGAACAATTCCTGAACGATCTCTTAAGTCGATAAAAGAAAAGGCGCCAAAGTCGCGGATAGTTTTAATCCAACCGACTAATTCGACTTCTTGGTCAATTTCTTTTCGCGAAACTTTGCTATTATAAAAAGTACGATACATTTAACGAACTTCCTTTCTTAAATTAACTTTGCCTTCTTTTTCAGCTTCCATTAAGCCATCGGCAATGACGTTATTTATGACATTTAAGTAATCATCTTTATTGATTTGTTCTTGACGACCAGTGAGGAGATTTTTAAAAGTGACAACATTTTCATTTAATTCATCTTCTCCAATTAAAACGATAAAAGGCGCATGAACTTTATTAGCGAATCTCAAAGCACTTTTTAAAGATATTGGACGATAAAATTGCGCGGAGCGGAAAAGATATTTATTGCGTGTTTTCATCGATAAATCAAAGACATCGCGCACGGCATCTAAACATAAGGGAGCGTAAACAATTAACGGTCGATTGCGATGATAATCAGGATGCGAGAATGAATAGAGTCTAGCGAGGCTAACAAATCTTTCTAAACCGTAAGAAAAACCAACGCCTTCTAAGGAGGAAGGACCGCCTAACTCACTAACGAGTTTATCATAATGACCACCGCCACCAATCGAGCCTAAAGATTCACCTTCTTCACTATCTAAAGTAATTTCAAAGACTAAACCGCTATAATAATCGAGGCCGCGAACTAAATTATCATCGAGATAAAAATTGACATTTAATTCCTTTAATAGTTCTTGGGCAAAGCGAAAATCTTCGCGTTCTTCTTTTGATAAATAATCGCTGATTTTAGGCGCTCCTTTAACAATTTCTTGACATGAAAGCACCTTACAATCTAAGATTCTTAAAGCATTTCTTTCATAGCGTTCATGACAATCAGGGCACATTTTATCTAAATGTTCTTGAAAATATTCTTTTAAGGCTTGAATGTAATTTTCCCGGCTTTCTTTCGCGGGCAAATAATTTAATTTAATGCGCGCTTTAATGCCAAAAGCTAAAGGCAAAATATAAGCTAAACGAATGACTTCAACATCATTATATAAGGATGGTTCATCGATAAATTCCACTCCGATTTGATTGAATTCGCGATAACGACCAGCTTGCGGCCTTTCATAGCGAAAACATGGACCGTAGTAAAAATATTTTAATGGTTTATCGTTGACATAGAGTTTATTCGAAATAATCGCGCGGATAATTCCGGCGGTAAATTCAGGTCTTAGACTAATTAAACGATTGCCTTTATCGTGAAATTGATACATTTCTTTTCTAACAACATCGCTCGAATCGCCCTCTCTAGCGTAAAGCGAAGCCATTTCAATCGTTGGTACTTGAATATAAGAATAACCAAAAGCGTTAAAAACTTTCTTCATCATATCGATGACGCTATCCCAATCGAACGCTTCATCGTTAATTAGATCATGGACACCTTTTAATGGATTAATATTCATAAAATTACTTCCTTTTTTACTGCGTTTATTATAGTGATATTTCACTATAAATGCAATTAAGAAGCCATTAGAAAAATATTAATTTTAATTAAAGATAAATTTTTCCAATCAAAAATATCTTATTTCATTAAATTGAGGACGATTGGGGAAGTTAATTTTTGTTGGCCAACATAAATCTTATTTTGATAACTTATATTATAAATTATCTCTTCGCTTAAATTGATACAATCAATTGGCTCATCTTCATAGCGATTAAATTTAATTTGTAAGTAACCATTAATTATTTCGTGATGGAAATAAATGTAAGCTATGGTGGTTTTTCGATCGATTTCAATAGTTGAACTCGTCATTTCATTAATAAAATACGTATCTAAATCTTGAATATTATTAAATTCTAATCTAGGCAAGGCTTCTAAGTAATAAACGTGCGCGCCAGCTTTATCTTTGTAAGTAAGTGAGAGCCTATCAGCGTAATCGATATAAACATTAATACCATCGCGACTTAAAAATTCATCATAACTTAAAGAAGTAAAAGTAAGGCTTAAATTTGTTAATTCTAAATTAACGTTTTCACCGATTTCTAAAAGAAAAGACTCCTCCATTTTATAGCATCCTTGATACGGTTGATAATTAATTTCATCATCATTAAAAAATTCAAAAGAGCAACTTGATAAACCAATTACGGCAATTAAAAATAACAAACTAAATCCCGAATTTTTCAACTTCATAGAAAATCTCCCCCAATTCAACATCAATTAGCTGATTTTGATAATAAAGTCGCTGACGATAATAATTTAAATTAATTGTTTCATTGTTATATTGATAATCAAAGGCGATAAAACCAGCGTAATCTTTATCAATCAAAAACCCTTCAAAGGCATAAACTGAATAATCTTTAGCGTAATATTCTTCGATTATATCTTTATCTATGAGATCAATATCAAAATAAAGTTTCTGTTCGGGAGTAATTATATACATTTCAAAAATGATCGAATCAATATTGTTAGCAATATGATCGCTATATATATATGCACATATTTACCACTATCGAAATTAGAGCTATTTTCGCTAATATTAATTGCTAATTTAACTCCCTGATCAGCGTATTTAAATTCTTCGGTGAGGAATAATCCTTCCTTAAATAAAATCTTATCGTCTTCATGACAACTGCCTAATGACAAAGTAGTTAATAATAAAAGGACTATTCGATTAAAAAGTTTAGGATATCGTATCTTCGCCATTTTTCTACCTCCCTATACAGATTATCATAATTAAACTCGTTTGTACTTATAAATTTAAAATTTATAAACAAACTAAATAAATACTAATAAACCACTAGTGTCCTTAATTTCAAGTGCACAATTTAGGAACCTCTTTCAAAAAAGAAAGGAATATCTTTAACAATAATCCTTCCATAATTTCTATCATTATTTGATTTAGATACAGGGTTGTTGACTTCGATTTTAAATGAGGTGTAATTTTTATTAGAAGGAAATTCAAGAAGATATTCATGCGCTTGTGGGAAAGATATATAATCTAAACTTTCTGGGTGCACCGAATATAATTCATCCCAGATGCCTGTAACAGAATATGCAAAGAATTTTAGTGAACAATTTCAATTCAAATAAAACATTATTTAACAAAAACAAAAATGAGTCTATTGATATTAGCAAAGTCAAATTTTAATATTAATTTTTAAAATTAATGAATTAAACGATTAACATCATAAACCCCGGCAATATTTAGAATAATATTAAAGGTATCTTGCAACACTTTAGCGGAATTAACATAGATAGTTGCCGAAATTGTCGCAGTCATTGTTGAAGGATGCGAAATCGCACTTATTGAAGAGACCGGAACTTTATGTTGCGATAAAATTCCCATGACATCAACCAATAAATTTGGGCGATCATTTGCTTCAATTTTAATATCGACTGGATAAGTTGTAAGTCCTAAGTCATCTTTCCAATGGACTTCGATCAATCGTTTTGTATCTTGGATATTTGGGCAGTTGCGGCGATGAACCGTTACCCCCTTCCCTTTAGTAATATATCCGACGATATCATCACCTGGTAAAGGTGAACAACAAGCGCCTAAATTTATCGCAATCCCGCCTGCATTTTTGACATATACTGGCGATTTATCACTACTTGTAACTTTTGTTAAAGTAATTTTATTAGCTTTTAATCGTCGAAGTTTTAAATAATCAACGATTTGTCCGCTGCTCGGATTTTTTCTAGCAACAGCTAGATATAATTCTTCTAAATTTTTGACTTTAAAACTTTCTAATAATTGCGGATTATCAATTAAAGAGAACATTTCTTCTTCGTTTTTACCACAAGCTTTAAAACTTTCTAAAAGCATTTCTTTTCCTTTTTGAATGTTATCGCCTTTAAGAAGTTCGGCGTTCTTTTTTGCGATAGCTTTGCGGATATGAGATTTCGCCAAAGAAGTTTTAGCTATTTTTAGCCATCCTTCGTTAGGACCATTAGAAGATTTAGATGTTTTTATTTCGACAACATCGCCGGTTTTTAAAGGTGTATTTAAT
>CASFSG010000024.1 GCA_949297305.1 uncultured bacterium | reverse complement strand
ATATTTCGCATTAATAGCAGCAATATTTTCATTATATTCCGCATCGCATTTTGCAATATCTTCTTTAAGTTTTGCCTGCGCATCTTTAAGGAACTCATGCATCATCGGCTGGGCTTGTTTTGCACCTTCGTTATAAACGGTTTCATATTGATAACAAATATCTTGATGATATCTAATTTCTTCATCAGTTTTAGCGGCGAGTTCTTTGACTTCGCTGTCATTTAAACCGGCATGCGCATTAATTTCTTCCACAGTTTTTTCATAATCCTGTTTCATTTGGACAACTTTCTTTTGATACTCTTCTTTGATGCGACGCTTATCGTCTTTTTGACCGGTTGAAATTGCCAAATTATTGATAAATTCATCTTTAGCCTTAATAGTCGCTTCCTTATAGTTCTTTTTAAGGCGCTTTAAGGCGTATTCAGTATGGCCCATGTCCGCTAATTGGTTGATATAGCGATCATGAATTTCTTTTTGTTTTTCGCTAAAGACATCATGACGATATTTAGCTTGGGCTTTTGTTGAGCGACCAACATTTTCTAAGTTAGTAAATGGCCCAACAAACGAATCGAATGTTGATAAGGCTTTAATATAATCAACACCATCTTTTGAAACAGAAATCTTCTTGAAGTCGATACTAATTTTAACATCATCACCAACTTTAAGTTTATCATCAGCTAAAGCAAAGAAAGTGCGATCATCAATAACTAAATAAGCTAAGCGCACGCCTTTAACTTCTTCAATATGAGCTACTTTTGCAGCAATATTACCCTTGCCGATGCTAATCGCTTCGGTTGGAATTAATAATTCAGCATTTTTAATATCTTGAGCATAAATTGCTTCCGGCAATTTAACCTTCAATGATAAGAAATGGATAGTGTTATCTTTAATTGAAGCATCAAAAACATTTTCGGTAGGCACGCGCGGTGAAATTGTCAATTCGTCATCTTCATCGAAGAAATGAGCTTTCTTCATATCGAAGGCCGCATCGACAATATCGCCTTGTTTAAGGTTAAGTGCGCCATGATAGGATTTAATAATGACGCGGGTAGAAGATTCAATAAAGCCATCGCCACCCATATTTAAGTCACCATAAACGAGCGTTTCATTACCTAATTCTTCAAAGTGTGAAACTTTCACTTTCATGATGTTAGTAGATTTTTTAACAACTTCGGGATCTAATGAAATATTTTCACATCTTAAGCCAACATAAACATGTTTATCACCATGGAGATAAGATGGTTTAACTTTAAGTAAGTCAACGAAAGGAATAACTAATTCGTTATCGCAATAATCAAATTTAGCGTAAACTTTATCTTTTTCTCTTCTTAAAGTCGCTTCAAAGAAATTCATTTGAGGCGTGCCAATAAAGCCAGCGACAAATTTATTTTCTGGATATTCATAAAGGTTTTGAGGAGTATCAATTTGTTGGACATAACCTAATTTCATAACGACGACGCGCGTACCAAGAGTCATCGCTTCAACTTGGTCGTGGGTAACATAGATAAATGTAGTTTTTAATTCGTTATGCAATTTGGCAATTTCTGCGCGCATTTCAGTGCGGAGCTTTGCATCTAAGTTCGATAATGGTTCATCAAGAAGGAAGACTTTTGGATTACGTAAAATTGCTCTTCCTAAAGCGACACGTTGTCTTTGACCACCACTCATCGCTCGCGGTTTACGATTTAAATATTCGGTTAATTTTAAAACATCCGCTGCCCATAAAACTTTGCGATGAATTTCATCAGCGGGAACATGTCTAAGTCTTAAACCGAACGCCATATTATCATAAACGGTCATATGCGGATAAAGTGCATAGTTTTGGAAGACCATTGCAATATCGCGATCTTTTGGTTCCATGTCATTGACCAAAGTATCACCAATAAATAATTCACCAGCTGTAATTTGTTCTAGACCAGCAATCATTCTTAAAGTCGTCGATTTGCCGCAGCCAGAAGGTCCTACGAAGACGATGAATTCTTTGTCGGCGATTTCCATATTGAAATCATTGACGGCCTTAACACCATTTGGATAGACCTTGTAAATGTGTCGTAAACTTAGTTTTGCCATTTCTTTTCTCCTTTTACCTAATAACTATAATTGACATTGGAGCACTAGTTAAAACTGTGCCACTAAGTGATGATTTTGTGCTCGAGGCATCTAATACTCCCACTATTTCTTGATAGCCTAAAGTACCAAAATCAACTGTGTATTCACTATTAAGTGAACCATTTATAACGATTAGGATATCTTCATCGTTATAAGTTTTATTAAAATATATTGCTGAACGCAAGTCGTTTTCACCATAAATATCTCCTAAAACGCCATGCGATATAGCTAAATGTTGGTTGCGAACTTCATTCGCTTTTTTCACAAAATTTAAAATTGAATATTCATCTTTCAATTGACTACTAACCGAACCATAAGGATATTTTTCCTCGTTAGTAGCTCCGCTATATGTGCCACTAACAGGATCGCACATATAACTATCGTCCTCACCCCAATAAAGTGGTTGGCGACGATTTTCATCTCCGACGCTTTCGCTTGTTGGATTAGAGACAATCGCCATTCCAATTTCATCGCCGTAATAGTTGAAAGTTGCACCACTCATCATTTGGAGCAAACCATAAGCCATCTTAATATTAGTTGCACCATCTTCACTACCATCACTTGCAGCTACTGCCCCAGTTAATCTAGATATATCATGATTAGAAATAAATGGAGCGGGCACACCCCAAGATAAATCTTTAACTTGCTCTAAATTCTTTTCTAAACCTAGGTGGTAATTCGACATGCGACTACGAATGACGCTTGAGCCAATATAACCACCGGATTGGGAATCTTCAAAATTGAAACAACTATTAATACCGGCTGAGATATATGTCTTATTTTCTTCTGGATTACCCCATGCTCCTTCACCGACAATATAAACGTCTTCTTTAATCTTTTGAGCTTCATCCATTAACCACTCTAAGAATTCAGCGTTTTGGGTTGTTGATCCGGTAAAATAAGATGTAACCGCATCTAATCTAAAGCCATCAACATTATGGTCAACTAGCCAGAATTTCATAATGTTTTTAATTTCTGTCGCTAATGGACCATCGGGGTTATTCAAGACAGCCTCTAAATTGAAATCTGGCATTCCACTCCAAAAACGACATTCATAAATTAAAGTATTTGAACCTGGAACGCGTGCAAAGCCACTAGGCACAACCGAACCAGTAAATTCTTGAATATTGTAATACTCATAATATTGATTATTTGTCATGCCTTTAATATGCGCTTCATAGCATGTCTGAAACCAAGGGTTTGAACTTGAAGAATGATTGAGAACTAAATCGAGCAAAATAGTCATATCATTTTCATGTAATTTAGTAACTAAAGCATCATAATCTTCTAATGTACCTAAAGTTGGATTAATATCATAATAATCGTCAACATCATACATGTGATATGTTGATGAGGGATGAACGGGGGTTAACCAAACACCATTAAAGCCTAAATCTTTAATATAATCGATTTTATCGATAATACCTTGTAAATCACCATCGCCATCGCCATTACTATCAGCAAAAGAGATTGGAAAAATTTCATACATCGTTCGATAGTTATCGTCGATAGTTAAAACGGGTAAATCAGGGGTTTTAATGCCGCCACAACTAGCAAGGCTAATCACCCCAACCATCCCCAAAGGAAGAAACATTAATTTTGAAAGAAAATTGTTTCTTGACATTTTTATCCTTTAACTGCGCCTCCAGTAACACCTTCAACATAGTAACGTTGGAGGATGAAAAATAGCACTACAATCGGTATAGATACAAATACTGCACCGGCACAGAATGTTGTAAAGTATGTACCAACATTAGTTGAACTCAACCAATTATTGAATCCTACAACAACTGTCCAGTTATCACTACCAGCGCGACCAACGATTAAGTTAGACATCATGAAGTCGCCCCATGGACCAGTGAAAGCTGTCAAAATTGTATAGATAACAATTGGTTTTGATAAGGGAAGAATAATTCTCCAAAAAATTGTATTGCGACTAGCACCATCAATCATCGCCGCTTCATCAAGCGAACGAGAAATGGTATCAAAGAAACCTTTAGTAATATAATAACCCATCATTGAACCTGAAATATAAACGAGAACAAGGGCAAAGATAGATGTCGAGAAGGTAAACCCAGTCCCAGTGAATAAGTTATCGATAAGAGATAGTAAACGATAAATGCAAATCATTGATAAGAAGCCGGGGAACATTCCTAAAATGAGCATGAAGCGCATTAAGAGTTGACGGCCTTTAAAACGAAGACGACTTAAGGTATAAGCGGTCGCTAATGTGACAACTGTATTAATAATTGCAACGATAATTGCAATAACTAAAGTATTTAAATACCAACGACCGAATTTATTTAAGGTACTGCCATCGTTAACAAACAAGCCAACATAATTATCGAAACCTAATTGGCTAATTGATTGAGGAATTAATTCAGGTGAGATACCACCACGATCAATGCGAAGTGATTGCATTACTAAATAAAAGAAAGGGAAAACCCACAAAGCACATATTGCTACAAGGAAAATGTAAATAATTACATCAATAATGATGCGTTTAGCTCTAACACCTTTATTTGTTTTATGCAAGTTTAGGGATGCCATTATTGGAAATCCTCCTCGTTCTTTGTTGAACCAATTTGTGAATATGTGATAAGAGACAAAATCGCACACACGATAAATACTAAAATACCGATGACTGACGCCATTGAGTAATTTTGTTCAGTGACCGTTAAATCATAAAGCCACGTGATGAGCAAGTCCGTCTCACCAGCAGCCGATTGCATGTTACTATCAAGGTTTGGTCCACCACCTGTTAATAAGTAAATAATGTTGAAGTTATTGATGTTGCCAACAAATGTAGAAATTAAAGATGGACCTAAAACGAAGAAGATGTATGGAAGGGTAATATTAATATACATGTGATAAGGATTTGCCCCATCAATCTTCGCGGCTTCATATAAATCCTCAGGAATATTCATTAAAATACCGGTTGTCGATAAAACGGTATAAGGAATACCGACCCACATGTTAACAACAACAATGACAACCTTTGAGATTAATGGATCGGCCAAGAAACGAATTCTTTCGCCAGTAATAGTTTCAAATAACTCAGTAATAACACCAAAGTTTTCGTGAAATAATTTAGCCATGATAAGTAAGCTAACGACTTGTGGAACAGCAATCGAAATAACTAAGAAAGTACGCCAAACCTTTTTAAGTTTGATTGATTTCTTGTTGATAATCATCGCTAAGATGACACCAAAGAAGAAGTTCGTGACTGTCGCTAAAACTGCCCAAAGTAAAGTCCAACCAAGGACTTTCCAGAAGGTGTATGAGAAAGTCTCATCATAGCCACCTAAGCCACCACCAACAAGCATGGTATGAAAATTATTAAAACCAACCCAAGTAAATAATTCATTTGGTGGTTGGTGAGCATTGTCAAAATTCGTAAACGCAACCATAATCATGAAGATTAATGGCACGACTGTAAAACAAATTAATAATAAGAAAGGGATCGATAGTAATGTCGTATGATAATATTGATTCCCTAAACTGCCGATATCGGCGCGTGCAGAAGCTAAATGACGATTGATTTGCTTCATATGTTGAATATTCCATGCTTGATGGAGTTGTGCCATCCAAATAATGAAGACAAAAAGAATAACAACTAACGATATAATTGAGTAAAGAAGTATATTAAATGAATCATCACCAATAATAACAAAGCCAGTATCAGGATCTTCAGTTGGCGACATTGTACCTAGTGTACCAAATTTACCTAAGTAACCAGCGCCAAACAAAGTCATATATAGGATAAAAGCAATTTCGACTAATAAAAAGGCAACGCCACGAAGCCATTGCTTATTCCATAAATTAGCGAAACCAAATATCACAAAAGATAGACGCGATTTCCAATTCCCATAGCGAAAGATATTATAAACTACAGAAAAGATGGAACCGAGTTTCTTTATGCCTTTCCAAGCTAAAAACGGTAAACTTTTAATAAAATTCCAAATAACAAATGGCAGTTTCTTGAAAAACAAGCCAATTTTTATAAAGAAGCGAGCAAATTTACCATGAGATAAAAATAATAAGTCGTTCATTGCTTTTCCCCCATATTAATCCCTAGGCCTACTAAGAATAACCTAGTAGGCCATAAGGATGAAAACTAAAAACTAATCAATAAATGTTGATATCAATTAATTTTATTGAACTGCACCTTCGATTTGGAGTTGCATTTGTTTAAGTTCTTTTGCAAGCGAGGCTTTTTGTGTATATTTTGTGCCACCATCAAGAAGGTCTGTGTACATACCAGCACCGAAGTTTTGAATTGGTGTCCAGTAGTTAGCAGGAACTGAAGCTTGAACGTGATTGGCGATTGCGTATTGTTCGTTTAAAGCAACCAAACCAAAGTCTGCAGCAACCGCTTCGTCTTTTTGAGCTTCAATATTAGAAGGACCTAAACCTGTCGCGTTATAACGAGCCAAAGAAACTTCAACATCGGTTAAATATTTGGCGAAATCATGTAATCTTTGAAGATTTTCCGCTGATTCGCGAGCGTATGAACACATAGGATTAACGCCCATTAATTTATAACCACTAAAGGAATAGAAATCATATTTATTACCTTCATCGTCTTCTAATGCAGGTAAAACGGTCGCACGAGCATCATCGCCCCAAGCCGCTTTGATTTCTTTAGTTTTCCATGTTCCACAAATAGCAGCAGCAACTTTAAATTTTGTTGGTTGAGTAACATTGCCGTTAGCATCAATAGAAGGTATACCAGCAGTAATATTATCGTTGAGGTGTGTACTTGCACTATCACTATAGAGATAGTGAGAAGAGACCTTACCGTCTTGCATAATAGTATTCTTCATCATTTCAGAAGCGCGATAACCGATAGTATAATCTTCTTTTCCTTCTTCATCTACTTCATAAGCGAACCAGCAATCTGACGACTCGATATTTCCTTCGTCATCATAAATGATTTCATAATCGCCACCAGCACCGAAGAAAACGCCAGAAATATACCAACCGTCGCCCATTGCCCAGGTAACTTTAGCATCAGCCCAATCGCCACCTTTTTGGTCGAGAGCTTTATAAAGATCTAAGAAAGTATAGCCTTCTTTCAAATCGTTGGTTGTAGCGTCCCAAACATCAGTACCTTCAAAAGCATCTTGATTATAGAACATGAAGTAACCATTATCGGCTGAAACGGGATAACCATAATATGTATCGCCAAGTTTGCCAGATTCTAAAGCGGTAGCAACGTGGTTTTCTTCCGCCCAAGCTAAGTTATCACCACGAAGAGGAGCTAAAGCACCAATACGATTAAGATTAACTAACATGTCGTTAGCGTAAGTGAAGACGGCAGCACCTTTCGTAACGTCGGTCGACATCGCTGAATAAGCGCCCGAATCACCTTGCCCAGCAACAGTGAAACGCACATCCCATTGATTTTCTTCAGCGTATTTTTGAGCATATTCACGATATAAATCTTCGTGATCGCCCGCTCCCCAGATGATAATTTCAGGACGATTATCACAAGAGGCGAGAATGCTACCAACAGTAATAGCTAGTAAACCTATGCTACTAAATGTGACAGCTTTTAAACTTTTTTTCATAGTTTTCCTCCTTAAAAGTTTAATTTCTATTATTAATCCTTTTTACAAAGGAATAATAACCACAAGAAAGCGCTTACATCAATAAGCAAAATAAAAGGGTCAAACCAACCCCTTCCCAAGTAAATGCATTATGAAAGTAAATGGAAAAACACCGAAGTATAATTGTTTCTAAACCAAACTGAAACGTTCTTGCCTAAGATTGTGTCTGTTCGTTTTTCTAACATGTTAATCATAGTGTTTCACCTGATTGTTTATATTTTAAAAAAGATTTAAAAATCTTGTCAATAGCAAAATGTAAGCGTTTACATATTTTTTTATAAAGGTAAACAATGATGCTAATTTGCTAATATTTTTTGATGCATATTTTTTATCTAGGACACCATACGAGAAAAAAATTATTTAAAAGATATAAATAAGTGGCTAAAAAACTATATTTTCTATCTAAAAATGCCTATATTTTTTAATTTAGAAAAAACCGCAAAATAAAGTTTTTTTATTTTTTGGAATGTGGTAAAATTAACTTCGTTAAAGAAATCAATTAGATTTTAAACTATTTGGAGGTTAGATAAAATGATTAATCAAGTAGATAAATTAGCGATTATCTCTTTATATAGTCGTGGGCATTCTTTACGCAGTATCGCTAAAACTTTAGGTCATTCGCGCCAAACTGTTACAACATATGTCAACGAATATAAAAAGACGATGGAATTAGTTGCAACGCAGGGCGAAACTGAAGAGCTAAAGGCTCGTCTTTATGGCGCGCCAAAACGCAAAAGCGCCCCCAGAGCTTGTTCGATTTATGTCGGCTCATTAAAAGAACGTTTTGTTGAACTTGCGTCTAATAAAGATAAGCAAGAAGAAGCTTTTGGTGAAGTTAAGAAGGTCACTGCTGCAATGATATCAAGAAAATTAAAAGAGGAAGGCTATCACATTGGTGATTCGACCGTTAGACTAAAATATCGTAAATATAAAGCGAATTAGTATTTTAGGAAAAGAACGCTAAAATCTCAAAAGCGTTCTTTTTTTATTTCCTTAGAAATTCAATGCGCTTTTCAAAAGCTTCATAACTTATTTTAGATTCTAAAAATAGTTGGTTAAAACCATGAGGTGCGTCTTTAATAATCTCAAAATTGACTGCCACTTTTTCTTTTAAAAGCAACTCATAAAATTTTTTATTTTCTTGGATTAAAAAATCGTTTTGGCCGCACTGCAAATATACATCTTTTAAAAAGGAATAATCAATTAATAAGGGGTTATCGATAGTGCGACCCTTTTTATATAGTTTCCACATTTTGTAGTTGTTCTTCTTATTCCATAATAGATAATTATCATCATCAAAATCTTCGTGAGGATTGGGGTTAATTACTGGGTAAGATAAAACAACCTTTTGAGGGATATTTATTTCGTGAATATTTATATCAAATAAGGCCATTAAGATTAAATAGCCACCAGCTGAATCGCCCATCATATAAAATTTATCTTTATCTAGATTTAAATCAAAGGCATGTTCAATTAAATAAGTATAAGCGTGAAAAACATCGTGCCTAGAAGCTTCAAAAGGAGAATTATAGGCGAGACGATAGTCAATATAAGCCACAATAATCTTTAATTTTT
Source organism: uncultured bacterium (assembly GCA_949297305.1). Classification (GTDB taxonomy): domain Bacteria; phylum Bacillota_I; class Bacilli_A; order RFN20; family CAG-826; genus CASFSG01. The sequence goes on along the minus strand of CASFSG010000024.1, from coordinate 20,831 downwards.
TTGCCAAAAGACGCGCTTCTAAAATATGTTCTTTTGAACCTTTATAAACGAAGGCTCCTCCATGGACATAAAAGAGTAATGGCGATAATTCAAGACGTTGATGAGGTATTAAAAGATAAATTGTCAATTTCATTTTTCCATTTCGTAAAACAATTTTATTAACATGTATTTCATCATCATCTTTAAAATAAATGTCTTCGAGGGTTTTTAAAACGATATTACCAAAATAAAACGCTGCTTTATTAAAAGGGGTTTTAATATGTTTCAATTTATTAAATTCTTTATTTATTTCACTCATATTTACGGCGTATCTTTTCAATTAAAGGTGGAATATCTAACTTCTGCGGGCAAATTTTAGAACATTGATGGCATTTTAAACATTCCTTAGGTGAAGAAATTGCCACAATTTCAAAATATTTTTTCTTAATTTTCTCGTCTTCATAAATTAAAGATGAATTATATAAAGAAAATAGTGTCGGGATTAAAATATGTTTAGGGCAAACATTTAAACAATAACGGCAGGAGGTACAACCAATTAAAGGTAATTTGTTTTCTTCCTCCACCACTTTTTTAATTGCCATCAATTCTTCTTGATTTAAGGGCTGATAATTTTTAAAGGTATTAATGTTATCTAATAAATCGCTCATCGAATTCATTCCTGAAAGAATCATGAAGACATCCTCGTGCATTAAGACATATCGAAAGGCAATTGAAGCTAAAGATCCGCGGTTTAAATTTTCAATAATGCTTTTAGTTGAAGACTGTAAATTAACTAATGTTCCACCTTTCAGCGGTTCCATGACAATAATTGGTTTATGATAACGGTGACAGACATCATATAAAGCTTTTGATTGAACATGTTCGTCAAGATAATCTAAATAATTAAATTGAATTTGTACGACATCAATTTCGGGGTAAGTTTTTAAAATATCTTCTAAAGTTATAGCGTCATCGTGAAAGGAAATACCAACATATTTAATTTTGCCTTCTTTTTTCAGCTTAAAGGCCGTTTCATAGGCTTGACATTGGCGATATTTTTTAAAATTATGACGATTTTGAGCGTGCATTAAATAAAAATCAAAATAATCCGTATCGAGGGTTTCTAATTGCTTGAGTATAAATGGTTCTACATCTTCTTTTTGGGAAAAATAATTTTCTGATAATTTATCGGTCAAAACGATTGTTTCGCGGGGGTATTTCCTAATGACACAATCGCGAATGGCTAGTTCGCTTAAACCACCAATATATCCATGCGCAGTATCAAAATAATTAAAACCATTAGAAATATAAGCATCCACTAACTGTTGAAATAACTTTAAATCAATCGAACTATTTGGTAAGCATTTTAAACGCATAACCCCAAAACCTAACTTGCCTTTAATGAAAGGAAAAACTTGCTTACTATTCATTTTCTAACACCCATCTTTTAATTGCTAAAGCTTTTTTTCTTACTTCAAAGCCATACGCGCAAAATGGTTTCTTAATTGTTGCGTTTGGTAAATACTTCTTTAAATCATCTTCTATCTGACCCAAATATCCACCTTCATGAGTAATGAAGGGATGAATAGTTTTGCTAGTAAAGTCATAAGTTGCTAGGAAAGTAGCAACGATATTAGGAAAAGTTCCAAACCAATTAGGAAAACCTAAATATATATCTTGATATTGATCTAAAGAACTCAAATATTTATGAAACGAGACGGAAAGATAACGTTTCTTCTCATCTATAGCCCGCTCTAAGATTTCATTATATTTCTCGCTATAGGGAATTTTTGCCTTAAGGGCGAAAAGATCGCCGCTAGTAATCTTTTCAATAAAAAGAGCAAGAACTTCAGTGTTACCATAGTTTTGATATGATAATCTAGAGTGATGATAGGTTTCTCCTTTTAAAGAAAAATAAACGATTAAAGGTTTAGAATTCATGTAATTATTATAACAAAAATCATGATGATTATTTATCAAATTGTAAAAGATAAAGTTTGTAATAATAATTCTTTTTCTTTAATAATTCTTGATGCGTGCCTCTTTCAACTATTTCACCATTTTGTAAACAGATAATTTGATCAGAATGTTGAATGGTCGATAAACGATGCGCGACAATGAGCATCGTTCCAATATTCTTCATTTTTTGTAATGATTCTTGAATGATTACTTCTGTTTCCGTATCAATACTAGCGGTCGCTTCATCTAAAATTAAAATTTGTGGTTTAAATAACACTGTTCGCGCGAAAGATAGCAGTTGCCGTTGACCAGTCGAATAATTTTCTCCTCTAGCGATAACTTCAGAATAAATACCATTATCTAAAGAATTAATAAAAGAGGAAGCATTAACATAGTCTAAGGCGTTTTTAACATCATCATCGCTATAAGATTCGTCATATAAAGTCACATTTGATTTAATTGAACCCGAGAAAAGAAAGACATCTTGAAGCATTTGGCCGATGCTTTTTCTTAAAGAGGATATTTTTATATTTTTAATATTGATGTCATCAATAAATATATCGCCTTGCTGGGGTTCATAATTTCTCACTAACAATGATAAAATAGTTGTTTTACCAGCCCCAGTTGCACCCACAAAAGCAACCGTCGTCTTCGGTTCAACAATAAAAGAAACATCTTTTAAAATATAATTATCTTTTTCATAAGCAAAATAAACATGTCTAAATTCTATTTTACCAATAAATTTATCAATTTCTAAAGCATCTATTTTATCTAAAACATCTGGTTGAACATCTAATAAATTAAACAAACGTTCGCTTGCGGTGCTCGCTTTTTGAATCTCATTGAACTGATCAGCGAGATTTTGAATTGGATTAAATAAACGCGACAAGAAAAGATAAAAGCCAACAATCTCCCCGCCGCCTAAATTATGTTTTATACCATAATAGAAAGTTAAAGCGGCAGCGAAGATGTATAACATTTGGATGAAAGGACGATAAATCGCAAAAGCAATTACGACATGATACCTAGCGTTTCTTAACTTCTTATTTTTCTGATTAAAATCTTTTTCTTTTCTTCTTTCCTGATTAAAAATTTGAATCAATTTCATCGAAGAAAGATTCTCATTTAGATAAGTATTCATATCAGAAATATAGCCTCTTTCTTTTTGGAATAATTTTCTTACGATGAGGCGAAAAACAAAAGAGGCAACAAAGACAACTGCCATAAATATCAACATTAATAACGATAAATCTACCGAAATGAATAACATCGCTCCATAAACTCCAATAATTGTCAAAATATTTCGCAAAACATTGACTAAAGTTGAGGTAAATAAATTCGACATATTCGCAGTGTAAGAAGCGACGCGTGTAACCAAAGAACCAACTGGCATTAAATTAAATTGATCCAAAGACATATTCTCAATATGTTCAAATACTTCTAACCTTAAATCATAAATAATCTTTTGCCCGGCTTTTTGTAGAATCATTGATTCGAAATATAAAAAAACTTGATTAATTAATGTTAAAGCAAAATAACCTATCGCCAAAATTAATAAATAAATGAATGTTGTATTAACAATATTTTCGCTACTTAATGAAGTGGTGACTTTAGAAAGAATTAAAGGTAACGCAATATCTAAAGCCACATTGATAATGATAAAAACAAAAGCGACGATAAAACGCCACAAAACTGGCTTAATGTATTTCATTACTCTTTTCATCATGACTAAAAGCGGAAGTTTTTTATCACCAAATAATTGATTTTTATCAACCATTAGTGTTCCCTCCTTCTAGTTCTTCTTCTAAGGTTTGTAAATAAACCATTCTCTTATAAGTAGGAGAAATTTTCATCAAGTCATCATGGCTAGCAAAAGCTTCTAATTTACCATTATTTAAAACGATAATTTTATCTAAATTTTTTACAGAAGAAACCCGACTAGCAATTAAAATGGTCGTCAAACCTCTTCGTTGAGTTTTAATGTTATTTAATATTGTCTCTTCGGTTTTAACATCGACCGCCGAAACTGCATCATCCATGATCATAATCGGCGCGTGTTTAACATAGGCTCTAGCGATAGCGATGCGTTGTTTTTGCCCACCTGATAAAGAAACTCCTCTTTCACCAGAAACAGTCTGATATTTCAAAGGGAAATCGACAATATTGGAATGGACATCGGCAAATAAGGCACCTTCTTGAACATTATTAATCGAGATAGAAGTATCGAAAAAAGCGATGTTGTTTTGAATGGTATCACTATATAAAAAGTTATCTTGTGGCACAAAAGCGATGTTGTCTCTTAAAGAAGTTAAATCGCATTCCATTAAATCGACTCCATCAATAAAAACGGTATTTTTTTCAACATTATATAAGCGCAATAAAATATTCATTAATGTCGATTTACCAGAGCCGATTTTACCAATGACTCCGATGCTTTCGCCAGGATGGATTGTTAAAGTGATGTTTTTTAAAGAGTCTTTACTCGAGTCTTGATATTTAAAAGAAAAATTCTTAAATTCGATTTTTCCTTGACAATTAACTAATTTAATTGCGTTTTCCGGATTTTTAATATCTTCTTCTTGATCGAGAAAACGCGAAATTCTTCTTAAAGAAGCCTTAGCCCTAGAACGCATAATAAAAATTTGACCAAAGGCGATAACTGGCCATACAAGTGAATCGAAATAACCAACAAAAGTAATCAAATCACCATTAGTTAAATCGATAACATAACCGCCAATAACTAGAGGATTACCATTGAAATTTTCGATAACTAAATAAGAACCTAAACCAACAATAATTGAAATAATTAAAGCGCAAATAATTGAAATAGCAATATCGAAGGCAATCGAATAACGCACAAAATCAATTTCAACATCGTAATTCTTTTTAGCGATTTTGGCAAAAGCATGCAATTGTTGCGTTTCTTTAACAAAGGCTTTAATCACTCTAATACCTGTAAAATTCTCTTGAGCAAAATCGTATATTTGGTCAAGCGCCTTTTGACGATTTTCCCATTTCATATCCATGAATTTTTCCACCAATAGGCCCCAAACAAAAATTAGTAAAACTGGAATGAGAACAACTAGGGTAATTAGCCAATCGAGCAAAAACATTTTAATTAAGACAAAAATCGACATAAAGAAAGCATCAATTAAAGTAATAGAACCCCAACCGTAGATATGTTCAATTTCTTCTAAGTCAGTTGTAAACCAAGAAATAATATTACCTACTTTATTATTATGATAATAATTTTCCGACAATCTTTCGGCTTTAAGAAACATCTTATGTCGCAAATCAGCTTCAATGCCAGATGAAGCTCTAAAAAGTGTCAATCGCCAAACAATTCGTGATAAAAACATGATGACAGCAATACCAATAGTATAAAGAATAATGTTGAGTATTTCGTCTAAGTGTGCCTCAATTGCTCCCCCATCAATATAATCAACAATATCGCCCAAAAATTCAGGAATATATAATTGAAAAACATCGCAAATAATTAAAGCTAAAATACCTACAAAAAATAGGAGACCATATTTTAAATAATAGCGATTAACATATTTACCAAAGAGCATAACTAACTCCGTGAAGTTATTCTAACACTTATTTTAATAATTAAAATAAAAAATGAATATAAGCGGATACATCTAGTAAAATAGTTAAAATTTGTTTATAATTTATTCAGTTCCTAAAACCCAACATCTTAACTTAATTAGGAACATAAAGAGCTTCATATATCTAAAAGGAGGGAATTATGTTATCGAAAGAGTTTTTTTGTGAGAGCAAAATCTCAAAGTTATTTTTTCGCCTTGCTATTTTAGGGGCGATAGGAATGCTTGCAAGTGCCATTTATCAAACATTAGACGGTGTTATCGTTTCGTATTTTTTAGGAGAAACATCCTTTGCAGCTTTAAATATTGCCTTTCCCTATATCATCATCTTGTACGCGGTTGCTGATCTAATTGGGGTTGGTAGTTCAGTCATTATTGCTATTAAATTAGGAGAAAATCAAACCAAAGAAGCATCTACAATATTTACTAATTCGATATTAACGATTTTAGTTTTAGAAAGCATTTTAGCAGTTATCTTTTATTTTACTGCTCCTTACTTAATTAAAATCATGGGAGCGGAGGGAGAATTATTCGATCTAGCTACATCTTTTTTAAGAACGTATATCATTTTTCTACCATTAACATCTTTGACATTTGCTTTTGACAATTATTTACGAATTTCTGGCAAAATCAAAACTAGTATGTTTTTAAATATTGCCGTATCAATTTTAATTGTCGGATTAGAATGTTTGTTTTTAGGAGTTTTTAAATTGCCACTATATGGCTCTGCCCTAGCGGCCTCTATCGCATTTACCTTATCAACAATCTTTTCTTTCATTTATTTTGCAAGTGGCAAATTAGCACTTAAATTTAAAAAACCATCCTTTGATTTTAAATCATATTGGTCAACCATAAAAAACGGTTTACCAGTCTTTTTAAGTAATATAGCCGGGAGAGTGATGGCGATTGTTTTAAATATCTTGCTATTAAAAGAAGGCGGCGAAAATGCAGTCAATGCCTATGGAGTTATTATGGCTATTGATGCCTTTACTTTGCCTTTGCTTTACGGGATGGTTGACTCACTACAACCAGCGATTGGCTTCAATTATGGAGCAGGAAAAATAAAAAGGGCAAAAACATTAATTAAATATGCTTATATCGCCGCATTTACTATCTGTGCGGTTTCTTTTGTTTTAACAATTTCTTTACCATCCCAGCTTGCTTCCATCTTTATTGATACCGCGAATCTATCTGCAATGGATTTAACAAAAACTTGCATCTTCATTTATAGCTTTACTTATTTGACGCGATGGGTCTGTTTTACTGCTCAATCAACCCTATCATCACTAGAAAAACCAATTTCTTCTTTAACCATTTCTTTAGTTGTTTCTTTTATTGGGCCAATGGCGTTAATAGGTGTTTTTTATCATTTAGATTTATTAGGTATATGGTTAAATATGCCAGTCGCTAATCTAATTGCTACTATCACTGCTATTACAATTATTTTAGTTAAGGTAAAACGCCAAACATTGTTTAGAAAAAATAATTGACTTTTGCGTGTAAAATGACCGCAAAAATAAAGAAAAATGCAACTTCTAAAAGTTGCATTTTCTATTCCTAAAATTAAATTAAAAATTAAGCTACTTTTGTAAGATTAATTTCGTAACTAACAAAATCCCAGTCTTCAAAAGCACCAGTTAATTCACCAGTGGTGTTATTATAATTCCAAGTATAACTTTCTCCTCCAAGGAACGAATCACCATTAATAACTGAGACTTTTACCTCGCCATTACTTTCGTCATATTCATAAGTAAAGGTAAATGATAAATCACCATATAAATATTTACCATTACCACCTTCTAACGTTAAGGTAGTATCAATATTGGCATGAGCAGAACTAGTTGTACCTTCAAAAGTACCTTCAATAGAGGAGAAATCGACTCCACTAGATGGAACAATTTTAGTGAGTTTTAAATCGTATTCATAAGATTCATAAGGATCGATTAAATTACCAGTGATAACTCCTGTACTTGAATCATATATCCAACTATAGGAACCTTCGTAAGTATCGCTTGTCACAGTTACTTTCATTACCTTGATGATTTCATCGAAGGTGTAAGTAAATTCTGCAACTAAGGATGAACCATTATATATTTGCCCGCTAGTGTCATCGATAGAGGCGGTAACATTAAAAGGGCTAAGGCGAGTCATTGTTCCTTCGTACTCGCCTTTAGGAACACTCATATCGACAGCATTTGGATTCTCTTTGACTAAATTTACATCATCATTATAATTACCAACATCAGCAGTTATCTCGCCGGTGATCGTGCCGGTGCTACTATCATAATTAAATGTGTAAGTTTCTTCATCAAACCAATAGTTACCGTCTTTTAAATCAATAGTCATATTACCACTAGCATCATCAAATGTGTAAGTGAATGTAAAATAAGTATCGCCACTAGAGTTAAATACCGTTCCGTTAGTATCGTCTAAGTTGGCAGTAACTTCAATACTGCCAACCGTACCAGTATAATCACCAGCTGGCACGCTCATATCAACTTCCGTGCTTTGTTCTCTAACATCAAAAGTAAGGGTTGTAGTAACGGTCGCCAAAACATCGCTAGTAAGAGTTAAAGTAACATCTTCTTGAGGACTATCGGCAGTAACGGTCCAAATACCGGTTTCAGAATTCTCACTTAATGTAACTGCCGAACTTGTGGTAGTAACAGTATAATCTTGTGAGGCATAACTAGGAGATAAAGAGGCTGCAATTTCAGAAGTTTCTCCTACGAACAAATAGGTAGGACGGAGGGTTAAAGATGCACTATTAAATTCTTCTGGTTTAGCCGTTTCAACTTTAATTACAACTTCATCATAAACATCGTTAATTGACCAGCGTGGTTTAACGCGAACAGATAAATTACCTTCCGCAATAAATTCAATATAATAGCCACTGGTATCAACAGTTTCTTCACCATCAATAATTTCAACAACTAAATCAATTAAATTGGCAGCTCCTTCTGGTGCGCTACTATCAACTTCAAAATTAGAATCAAAGAAATCGGTACCGACATATGCTAAGTTAGGAGCATAGTCAGTATCATAAGTTTCATAGTGAACGCTCAACTCAGTAGCAAAGAAATCAGCGATAGCAAAATCGAGGGTTTCTTCGTTATGACGTTCATTATAAGTGAAATTGAATGTTATTGTTTCTTCATTTAAACATTTATCGGTTTCTACTTCAGTTTCATAAACTGCTTCATTTTCATAAATATGAAGCGTCAATGATAACAAATCACCAAAGCGAGTATATTTAGCGCCATATTCATAATGTGTAACCGAACTGGTGCCCCAGCTAGTAAAATAATCTTCGCTAATATGAACGTCAACAGTAATTTCATCGCCACTTCTAACAGCTTCAAAACTAACCAATTGTGGTCCATATTCACTAACGCTTAAATTATCATAAATGTTGTTATCATCGAATAAATTTAATGCAATTGCATCGAAAGCTTTTGTATCGACAATATTATAATAAGAAAAGTCAGATGCTCCACTAAGTTCATCATATTCTTCTTGAGTTAAAATCTTTCTAAATTCAGCACTCTTATCATATGAACCATCGCCTTCATCGGATAATTCGAATAAAGTTTTATTTCCTTCATATTCAGTAATGAGATTTAAAATGCGAATCGTATCTGTTTCACCATAAGAAGTATCTTGTCCACTAATCGAATAACCATTATCGGATAATTTATAAGTTAAAGAGGAAGATGAATTGTTTTCGTATTCATAATCCTTTTTATTATAACTATAAGCAATATCGGAAGCGTTTAAGTAGGCACTAGCTTCTAAAGTTTGAAGTTGACCAGTAAAAGCATCAAGGGTTTGTGGGGCATTCACGCCACTAACAACTTCAACATCAAAATGCTCTTTTACTTCTTCTTCGATACCAACTAAACTGATTTCAACATAGCCGGTTCCAGTCTTTAAAGGCGTAATGACTTTCGAAATTACATCATAAGTTAATACTGTACCATCAACGGTGATTTCATACTCGGGTATTTCTCCTCCTATGGGAGAAACAACGACTTCAACACTAGGAATGATTGTGTCAGTAATAGTGATTAGCGATGGAATTTCAGCATCAATTGTATAGGTATATTCAATTGGTTCTACGCTTGAAGAACCGCTAGAATCTTCAACTGAGCTTGAAGAACCATCTCCGCCACTAGAGTCGTTGCTACTAATACTTCCTTTTGGGCAGGAAGTCAAAGCGAGCATTAAAGCTGGCAAAATAATTAGAAATTTCTTATTCATTTTTTTCCTCCTTTAGATTTTTTCTAATGAATTAATAGCGAAGCGATTAGTAACATGATAAGTATTATTAACGCCATTAATACTGAGGGTTATATCACTGCCAGTGATAAACGAACCATTGACAATATTCACCTCGCTATACGTCCCATCATTTTTTAATAAATAGGTGTGATTTTGATAAGCGTAAATAACGCCTTCATCAATGCTAAAAGCTCCTAAGATTGCGTCATTAACAAACATGTAATAATTACCTGTCGAGCCTTTACCAACAAATAAATCATCATCAACATAGTAAGTTAAAGCCATGTTAGAACCTCGATAAGAGGCGCACTTAATGTAAACTGAGTAAGTACCATCATTATTATTTTGATAATAGGCTCCACCACCCATATCATAACTAACATACTCATAAATTAAGAATTGTTTAGTCGAAACATTAACTTCGATTTCCACATCATAAATAGATGTGCCGCCATAGGCATTATGTGAGCCAGTGAATAAATATGTTCCATCACCTAGCGTTTGACGAATATAGTTATTTCCTAATTCGATTAATTGATGATAGGTCACCGCGTCATCGCTGATATTATATTCTGTAATTTCTTCAGAATATGTATACGTCTCTCCGTCTTCATTTAAAGTAAGACGATATTCGTAAACATCATAGATACCTTGACTTTCATAAGTATAAGTATATGTAACATACACTTCTTCTTCGCTAAATGATGTCAATTCTTTTTCATCAGGCTTGCCGCTATAAGAATTAGTGTCATAAGAATAATTTTCACGTACTAATCCATCATTATAAATTAAGAAGTCGCGAACACCTTCATCACCATTCAACTCAATTGTTTCGTATTTTTTACCAATGAAAGGTTCATCATAATCTCTTAAAAACGGAACTTTTGTAAAGGTGATGGTGTGATCGATATCACTATAAGTTAAATCAATACCATTAACGCCAACATTGATGGCATTAATTTTTTCATAGCCTTCATCACCGTCACTAATGGTAATATCACCATTTTCATAAGCATAGGTAAACTCAATTCCTTCTGCGCTTCCTTTTAAGGTGAGAACAGCGATGGTATTAGTGACAAAATCGAGACGATATTCTCCGCTTTGATAATAACCAATTAAATCATTAGCAGGTTCATAAATAAATTCGGTTCCACTTGCATCATTAGCGTAAAATGTTAGGTTCTCATCTTGACCAATTTCGGCATAAGTATAACCCCAGCCGCCATCAACATAGTTGCTATCGGTCTCAAAATATAAGTAATCGGTATAATAATCATAATAGCCACTATTATAAGAATAATCGCTAAAGTAGACATACATCGAACCATCATCTTGGAAATCAAAGGTGCCAGCCGTATAATATGTTGGAACAAATAAGCCCGCAAAAGTGGCATAATTTGACCATTTGCCATGTAAAGTTAAATCGTAGAACAATGGTAAATAGAAACGATATGATTGGGTGAGTTCTTCATCATAAAACCAACCATTAAAACTATAACCACTGTGACTAGCATCAATATCGACAACATCATAAGAATATTTATCGTATGAGGCACTATCTTTAGAGAAGCCATCTAAATTAGAATCAAAACTAACGGTTGCTGAACCCTGATTAAATTCTTCTTGATAATTAAGAGTTGGATAGGCATTACTAGTATAATTCCATTCATTAGCAAAATTAATACTTGCTAAATAATCTTTCTTAACAAGTTCGCTAGAAGCAACCTTGGTTGTCTGATTAACGTCTTCGATAATATTGCTACCACACATAATTCTTGTCGAGTTATTCACTCGATTATTCATTAATAATGTTTTATTGATCATGTATTCAGGGTCATCTTCAACAGTATAACTAGAAACGATTGAAGCCGAATACTCTTGATTATTAATAGCAGGACCAGAAACGATAATATTGCTAGATGTCACCACACTAGACATAATGACCGTATCATCAAAGGCGATGGAAGCGATACCACCAGCGTATGTACCTCCAGCAACATTGCCATTATTAAAGGCAAAGGAAATAGTTGCATAATTATCTAAATAAGCCGTAATACCACCAGCAGCATAAGCTCCAACAATTTCGCCATTATTAACTACATATGAAATAGTTAAAACTCCGCGGCCGCTACTGGTATAAGAAGTTCCAAAAACACCACCAACATAACTAGTAGGAGTATTGTTTTCAATATCGACATCTGAAGTAATAAAGCGCATTTCAGTTGCTAGATATTGTGTCGATCCATCCTCATAATATAATGGTGTAACAGCATTAAAGCCCGCTACGCCACCAATTACGACTTGTTGGGAACCGGTATACTTAACATTAATAGTTCCACTAACATTAATGTTTTCTAATAACCCATTATCCAAATAAGCAACTAGGCCACCAACATAAATCGATTGATTCCACAAAGCGGGCATTAAATCGATATTAAAATCGGCAACATTTAAATCGCTAATTACGCCATGAAAATGTCCAAACAAACCATAGTAAGCTTGCATCATCGGAGCGCTTGTTATTTTAAAATTAGAAATAGTGTGATTGTTACCTAATATGCGAGCGCTAAAGATGTGTTCAAAATTAGCATCGACATTGTTGCCGATCGGTGTCCATTCTTGACCACCTAAATCAATATCGTTAGTAATCGAATAATAAGGGGCATTATCTAGACTCGTCACATAATCCATTTCTAAATTATTCACAGCTTCGGCTAAAGCAAATAGATCGTCAGCGTTTTCAATTAAATAAGGATTTTCATAAGAGCCGTCCTCAGTAGGAGTGATGCTTGTTGGAGGGGTGCTACTACCCTCACTACTACTCGATGAATTGCTAGTTGATTCGCCGCGCGGGCAACTAGACAAAACCATCATTAATAAGGGAAGAATAACGAATAATTTCTTTTTCATAATATCTCCTTTTGTTTTCAAACAAAAATAAATGATAATCATATTTATTTTGCAGTCAATATTTTTTCAATTTGAATGGATTATTTATGCAAAATAAAAGTGATATACCATCATAGATATACCACTTAAATTCAGGTAATATAAAACTTTTATTTATTTGGCGGCACTAAATCCCAATTAGGAAAACCATTAGCATATGCTTCTAAATCGTCGGAAAGGGTTGATTCCTCTTCAATTTTTTCAAGTTCGCCCTTTAACACGGCGTCAAATTCATCTAAGCCAAATTCATTAGCGAGATCCTTTACTTCGTTTTTTTGTTCTTCAGTAACATCATCGCTTAATTCAAGGTCTTCATTAGCGTCTTCCTCAATTTCGATTTCCGAATCGTCGTCGGCGACCATTTCGATTTCATCTTCATCGCTTATTTCTAATTCTTCATCACCAAGTTCAGTTTCTTCTTCTATTTCTAGTTCTAATTCTTCATCTTCAAACATCGTTTTTCTCCTTAATTATCGGTTAATCAGACTATCTTTATGAGCGCCTTTATTGAAATCGTCGACAGTTTGATTAGCGTTTATTCTCGCATCAAGTGCGTTATTAATATCGGCTATATCACTAGCAATTATATCGTTATATGCTTTCATGATTGCTTGACGTCTAAAGGCGTTTTGCTTTAATTCCTTATGGGCTTTATACCACATAATTGGGCCAACAGGAATGATTGCAAATAAGATTGTGCAAGTTAAAATAATGCCGGTTTTGCGGTTTTTTAAGGCTTTTTCATCGCTGATAGCATTAACAGTTTTATCGCGTAGTTCTTCTAGTTGCTTTTTATAAGAAGAAATTAACTCTTCGCGATTTTCACCATTGATTGTTTCCCCTTCCCACTTATAAGGTTCTACACCACTATCGAGGCATAACTTTTGATCGATGACTAAATTTATTTTTTCAGGATAGGCATCTTTATCTTGATTAACAAAATCGATGTAGGCTTCTTCAATATAAGGACGCATTAAGGAAATAGCAGTCTTTTTGGCTGATAAAGAAACCGATTTATCAAGAATTGAATCAGATAATCTTTTGGCAAAATTAACTGGCTCGTCCTTACGAAGAGATTTCAAGAAATAAACGGAGTTACGAGCCTTATCTTCGTCGCCATTATATTCTTTAACAAGATTAAGATATTGTTCTTCTTCTCTTAGTTCAGCTTCATCTTCTTCATAATTAGTCACTAAATTCATCAACTGTTTATCAATATCATTAATCAATTTTTCCTTATCGACTCTTTCATCCATAATATCAACAAAATAGTTGCGAACACCATTTTGACCATCGATAGCGTATAGCTTTGAGACATAATCGACAATTCGAGGATATTCAGGTGAGATTTTTTGTAACGCGCGATATTCATCTACCATCGCATAATCCGGGCATTTGCTATTAAATACACGTAGCCAATATTTCTTTTGTTCTTTAGCAAAATCAGGATCGTTTTTTTCTAACCTTCTAAGCCAATTATCGATATGTTCACGACAAATATTATCTTTATCAATACCGAAAATCCCATTAGCATAAGCATCGATATAAGAAATGATTGAAGTTCGCATTTTAAACGGATTTAATAAAGAAAAGTAACGGCTTAGCCAAATGAATGAAATGTTTGTTGGTTCCTTCCCAGAGGATACCCTACCAGCATTAACGCGGCGAGTAATTAAAGCAAATAATAAACATGTTTTCTCCTCGTCTCTTTTTAAAGCTTCTTTTAAAGCGCGATTGGCTAGTGGTTTATTATTTGAAATCCAAGCGGCTAAAGCAATCAAACAAGGGGCTAACCAATATTTAGGTGCCGAAATCATCAATTCTTCGGTACACTTAGAAATGGTAGTTTTAGTAATTAAACCTAAATCCGACGCTTGCAAAATGCCAAGCATATATTCGCGCACTTGCTTTTGTGTGCCAAATTTCGATTCGAGCTCTTGACGAACACGAACAATTTCGGTCAACGCTCTTTGAAGTGAACCAGCCATTTTCTGTTCATGCCTAAACATAGCAATCTGCGTCTTAACATTGTTAATTTCGCGGTTTAAAGTCTCCTTGGTAAATTGCAGTTCACTTTCAAGATGACGCATCAACCTATTAAGTTGCATAACGTTTGAATTTACAGCGTTAACACTAGCAATTATCGGTCCAAAATTTACATAATCAGCCATTTTATCAATCCTCCTTTGCCTGATTTAATTTATTTAAATATGTTGTTTCAATTTTTTTATAAGCAGTTTTAAATTTTTCCATTGTTCCGCCATCTTTATTGCAATTAACAATTTCACCGACGGGCAAAACGTAGTTATTATAAATTCTTTCTGAACGCGTCACTAAAAAGAAGTTATTAGCAACAAGCGGAGAATTCGGACATTTAATCAATAAAGAAATCAACGCATAAGTAGTTTTAGGAATGGAACATTTTTTTGCTATTCCTAAATAAATATCGGCCATTTCTTTATCAAACCAATCAAAATCGCGCGCTTTTAAGATGACAAATGGCGCATATTCTTCCACAAATTCTTTTAATTCAAGCGGATCATCATATTCGAGGAAACGATGAAGAATCTCCTTTTGATATTCACTGGTATTTTGAATTGTTTTAAGCAAAAGTTTTTTAAAATCATCTTCTTCCTCAAAATCAAATTCGTATGTTGGCAAAGTTTTTTTAAACAAATTGTCTAGCTGCGTCAAAGATTTTTGTTCTGAGATAAAAGCTTGGTGATAAGCAATAATAAAACTAGCCACGATGTTACTAGTCACCATGCTTAAGACATCTTCAGCATAAGTTTTTGCATTATTGATGTTGCCAAGTTCAAATGAACGCATCGCTTCGCCTAAGGCGATCAGGGCATTAGGAGAGGCGGAAGAATGTCTTTTTGCTAAAACAAAGTGTAGACCGCAAAATTCACATGTCGCTTGTCGGGTTTTAAAATCGATATTCTCAGCCATGATGGTTGAGCCACAACCTGGACAACTATATCGATGAGATTCCATAAATTTAACCTTTTAACGACGAGAAATCATCGCAACTTGATTTCTTTTTCTCCAAGTAAGTTTTGCTTTTTTAATCGCTCCTAAAATAACCGCTTTATCAGTATCCATCGTTAGCATCCCTTCGATAGCACTGACTTCTTTATTAAATTGTTCATCAAGTTCTTTAGTAGCATCACTACTCCGACTAGAAGAATAATTAACATCATCTTTTAAATCTTTTAAAGCGCTTTTAATTTCTTCGTCCTCGGTTAGTTCAATCAAACTATTGACATCAACAAATGTTAAACGATGCGCCGCCATTCTTTCTTCGCGCGCTATAGTATTGTCGTTAACTCTCGCGAATGTTTTAAAAATAATTAATAAAATAATACCGGCAATTAATAAGAAAACGATATTAATAATTAAACTGACGATGTATAAATCACCAGTCATAAAGCGATTGCAAGCCATTAAAATTGTGTTTAAGCCTATACTTATCAATAAATACCCAACACAGGTGTAGAAAAATGGCAAAATAGCAGTCATGACATTTTTAGTTTTTAATCTTAAAAAGAAAGCGATAAGAGCCACCACTAAAAAAGCAAGCATCATAAAGCCATAAGATAACCATGTACTTAGAGTAATTATATCAATTTTAGTTGCCACAACCGGCCAAAATACAACATTAAAGATACCACATAATGCTAAAACGATAATAAATGGTATCTTGCTTAAAACAAATTTTTTCATTTATTTAATCTCCTAACTGATTTTATTTCCGCAATTGGGGCAAAATTTAGCGTTTATATCTAAGTCCGCTCCACAACTTGGACAACTATTTCCTAATTTTTTACCACAATTAGGGCAGAATTTAGCTCCTAAAGTAATTTCAGCGCCACATTGCGGACAAGTTGGTACCATCGATTTGCCACAATTTGGGCAAAATTTAGCGTCTTCATTAACAGGTTTCCCACAATTTGGACAAGTGTTTTGTTTTTGTGGAGCTTGGTTCATTGAACCAAACGATTCTCTAGCGACGCTACCAAAAGCACCGCCAACCGCACCACCAACACCAAAACCCATGCCTAAACCCATGCCGGCACCCATAAATTGACCGGCAGTCGCTTCATTACCTGCCGCTTCTTTCATAACATCGAAGCCGCGCTCTTGTTGATAGGAATAGCCTTCACGCGCTCTTTGCTCAGCTCTTTGAATGCTTTGTTGTTCTTTAATTTGCATTTCAAGAACATTAGCGGCCCTTTCTTGGGTCTTTTGACGATAGAATGCAATCTGTTCTTCTGGAACATTAATGGTTGTAAAAGCTAAATTGTCGATGATAACGCCATAATCTTTAAAAATCGGCGAAATGCTGCTTAATAATGCCTTTGATAATTCAACATAGTGGATGGAAATTTCAAAGAAAGGTATTTTGCTTTCGATGATGGCTTTTCCTAACCATGTTTTCATGTACTTAATAATTTCTCCACGTAAATATAGTTCTAAATCTTTCGTGGTATATTCACTTTGAGTGCCGATAACTTTTAAGAAAAATTTAATAACTCCCGCGGCATCCTTATTGTCATTATCAAAATGAACACCAAAAGTACCTGCGGCTCTTAAATCTAAGAGCATGCCGGTTAAAGGATCAGTCACCGAAATAGGGTCTTGTGTTCCAAATTTTAAATTTTGTAAGACTACTAAATTAACGAAATAGACATAGCAATGATAAGAAGAAACTCCATCACTATTTTTACGTCGCCACTTCTCGATAAACTTAAAGGCGCTGTTATTGGAATCATCTAATGTATAGTGGCCCGGAAGATAAGGCACAACTTCGCCTTCATTGACAAACAACGCGATTTGATTAGGGGCAACTAACAATTGAGCATTACAACTAAAATCTTCGGCTTCGTGTCGATGAAAAAGAATATTGTTTTCTTCACGACTTGATGGATCATATTTAATAACTTCTACAAGCATGTCTCTCTCCTTCTTTTTATTTTTAAACTATAAAAAGTTTACCATTTAGTTTACTCTCTTTCAATAAAAGTTAAGAAAAACTCCTAGGTGTCATCTAGGAGCATAGGAGGCAGATTTTACTTTTAAGAAATTGCTTCGATAATTTCTTTTGCTTTTAGGCGGCCTTTTGACAAAAATAAGTTCGCTAAAGATGTAATTTTATCAATGTTCTTTTTGAGATATTTACGTGCTTTTCTTTCTGCTTTTATAATTACTTTTTCGATTGCTTTTTCATTTTTATAACGACGGCTATTACTTTCGAGACGATAATCTCTACTATTAGTGTATTTTTTAATTATCATATTAACTTTTTTATAGCCGAACAAATTGATGAGGTTTTTTGCAAGTTTAGATACTTGTTCTAAATCATCAGCCGAACCAGAAGATATTTCATGGCAAATAAGTTTTTCAGCTAAATAACCCGCTAAACCAATTTCAATTTGTTTAATGAATGTACTACTTAAGCAAGAATATTTGGGTTTTATGGTGGTTTTTACATATCCAACATCATCATCGACCGAAGCTGAACAAATTTCAAAAACATCATTGTACTTATATGCCATCACTGCGTGACCAGCTTCGTGAATTGCAGTGTTGAACGAGGCTTCTTTATATATCGAACGTGGTTTAATTATACGTTCAGTAATATTAAATATTGAAGCATAGATAATTTCTTCAGTAATGTTTTCAAAACCATTATTTAGAGCAATATCATTCACGATAGCTTCCATCGTCGAACAAGAAACATTGTTAGAAAGAGCTTTTTTTAAATCATCCATATCGATGTTTGGGTCCAAACTAAGATGATATTTATTGACGAAGTAATTAAAAAGTTCAAGTGCTTCATCATTTACTAAATAAGGAATATAAACGAGTTTATCAAAGCGACCATTGCGAATCAAAGCTGGAGGAATATCGTCGATGTCATTTGTAGCTCCTAAAACTAAAATATTCTCACTATTTTCAACTCCGTCAAGAGATTCTTGTAAGGCGCGAATCGTCATATTATCATTATCAATAAGTAAGTCTAATTCATCTAATATTACTAAAGCAGGGCCTTTACTAGCATATATATCTTCGAACATTTCATAGATTTGTTTAGAAATATTTTTTCCACCATTGAATGTGTAAGTATTTATATTTAAAAGGGAAATAATTTCTTTGATAAACAAAGTTTTCCCATTACCTGGATCCCCAAAAAACAATATCCCGTGAGGTATTTTAACTCCTTTGCTAGTATATTCTTTGACATTTTTAAACCATTCGATTGTTTTTAATACTTCTCGCTTTTGAACTTTGTGTCCAATGATGTTGCTAAACGGCTCGATTTGATTAGTTTTATTGTTAATAGTTTCATCATTTATTAAGACATAAGGTTTTTTGTTAACATTGGTTATAACATCCATTTTTGCTTCTCCTTCACTAAGCAAAACCATCATATTCCAAGGTTAAGATAAAATAGTAAATTTACTTTATAGTGAGGAGAAAAATGGACAAATTTTAAACACTTTATTATTACAATAATCTTATTTTTTGCTTCTCTTGGATGTTATTTAATTATAGATATTTTGAATAGCTTTTATAAATCGCTTTAAAAAATAACAATCTCTTCATTAAGAGCCCTTAGTAAGGTAAAAGATTGCCTCTATGTAAATGTTAACATAATCTAAAGGCAGCTATAATATATTTTTAATATGTTTGAATAGTGATATTCATCATTAATAAGTTAGTACTTAATTATATTAAGGTGCCTGTTTCTACTATCTTGATAGGTTCTAGTTTTATTAGTTTCATTGCTAGATTCTTTAGGTCTCATTTTACTCCAATATTTTTAAACAACTTAGGTATTAATCGTTTTTGATGTTACATTTTAAACAACATTTTTAAAGTATCGGCAACTAATAGGAAGTATTGTATGATGTTTAGGTTTGTACAAAAACTTATGGCTTTAATAGTTTTTAAATCTTCAAAAATATCAAACGGTTGTTGTCGTATTGAATTATATACAGAACTCAAATCATTGATGTCTTAAACACATATTGCACAATCGAACAAATCTCATTCACGAAATCTAGTTAATACTATATCACCAATATTTACATATCGTGCGCGCTTTCTATTTCTAAACCAAAGATTTAGTACCTTCCTAACTACTTAACAACATCAAAAAAGTGACTACCTCATTGCCTTCCACAATAGTTTTTATGTAAAATTTTTACGTTTGAATCATCTATTATTTATCGATAAGAATTTAATAAAATTAGGCGTGGAAACACATCCGAATTCAGCTTGATTATAATATTTAATTAAATCTCTCGCACTTTGTGGACCAACTTCATTAACAGTTGCATCTTTTAGACAAGAAAAGATTGCTCATAAAATCATCCTTTCGAAAAGCAAAATATACTTGTTCTTTTTGCATCAAGTGTTTGCAAGAAATTAACGCTAAATCATGTGTAGTAAAAAGAAGTTTCGCGTTTGCTACGCGATTAAAAATTGAACGATTTTAAAACAAAAATTTAATAAATAATTTGAGTCTAGTCTTTTAAATTCAGTATTAGCTAAAACGATAAAACATTCTCATCCTTAAACATTTTCTAGTTACTGAATTTTAAATTTAAAATTATTCGCGAATCCCTTTTATAGATCTTAAGAATGGCACAATATTATTTTTATGTAAAATTTCGACATATTTTATAATGGATTAATCTCCATATTATCCATCTTTTTTTATCAACTTCGTTTTCAAATATAAACAAAATATATTTAAATTATTCTTGTAATAATATTTTTGTTTTGTGTATGAATTAAAATTAATTTTTAGATTTAAGCATTACAATTGTTTCAATGTGATAAGTAAAAGGGAACATATCGACCGGCGATATTTTTTCAACCATATACACATCACTTAAAAATTTGATATCTCTTGCCAAGGTAATTGGATTACAAGAAATATAAACGACGCGAGGTATTTTTAGACTTTTAATTGCATTTAAAAAAGTAATCGTTGAGCCCTTTCTTGGAGGATCCATAATTAGAACATCAATATGCGCTTTTTGG
>CASFSG010000023.1 GCA_949297305.1 uncultured bacterium | reverse complement strand
CACTATGAAGGGCATGACGAAAGAATATTAAATTATATCGATGAAGAAATTTCTTTAGGAGATTATATTCTTACTGGCGGAGAAATTCCCTCTTTGGCGATTGCTGATTCTTTAATTAGATTAATCGATGGTTCGATTAGTAAGGATTCGTTACTCGAGGAGAGTTTTAATAACGATTTACTAGAGTATCCTCAATATACTGAACCATATAATTTTGATAGTTATCAAGTTCCTGATATTCTATATTCAGGGAACCATCAAGCTATTCAAAAATATCGTTTGAAACAAGCGATAAAATTAACAAAAGAAAAACGACCAGATCTATTTAATAAACATAAATTTAATAATTTAGAACAAAGACTTTTAAAAGAAATTCAAAATAATATCGAAGAACCTAAGTGGTATCAAGAAGCTTTAAAGAAGGGACAAAAATTCTTAAAATAATTTATTAAATCCACCAGGTGGCGTCATGCCGCCTTTTTTATTATAACCTTTTACCATTTTCATCATTTGTTGCATTTGTTCGAATTTCTTTAACATGCGATTAATATCTGCACTAGTTTTTCCTGAACCCCTAGCAATGCGAACTTTACGTGAATTTTTCAAACATTCAGGATGTCTTCTTTCATAAGGAGTCATCGAATTAAAGATAACTTCGAAATTATTCATTTCTTTATTAGCATAGTTTTGTTGTTCAATCGAAATTGATGGCATTCCTGGAATCATTTTTAGTAGTCCCGCAAGTGGACCCATTTTTTGCATCTTTTTCATATTGACTAACATGTCTTCTAAAGTAAATTCGCCTTCCGAAAGCTTATTAGCCATTTTACGTGCTTCTTTCTCATCGATTTCCTCTTGAACTTTTTCAACCAAGGTAACGATATCACCCATCCCAAGAATCCGATCTGCCATGCGGTCAGGATGGAAAATATCTAAATCAGTAATTTTTTCACCAACACCGGCAAATTTAATAGGCAAAGAGGTCAATTCTTTAATTGATAATGCCGCACCACCACGAGCATCGCCATCAAGCTTAGACATAATCACACCACTCAACGAAAGTGAATGGTGAAATGTATTAGCGACATTAATCGCGTCTTGCCCGCTCATTGCATCAACTAAAAGAAGAATTTCAGTTGGATCGATTAATTCCTTTAAATCATTCAACTCCTGCATTAAAGCAGTATCGATATGCAAGCGACCAGCAGTATCTAAAATAAGAACATCAAAATGTTCGTTAAAAGCTTTGTCTTTAGCCCGTTTAGCTATTGAAAGGGGTTTTTCATTGGCTAAGTTTTCTAATATCGGTACATGAATTTGTTCCGCTAGTGTTGCTAATTGATCATAAGCGCCAGGACGGTAAACATCGACACTAGAAAGGAGAACTTTTTTATTTAATTTCTTTTGCATTAATAAAGCAAGTTTTGCAGCCGTTGTTGTTTTACCAGAGCCTTGTAAACCAACCAGCATAATAATTGTTGGTTTATTTTTTTCAAAATTTATGTTGGTATCTTTACTCCCTAAAAGAGTAACAAGTTCATCGTGAACAATTTTCACTAACATTTCGCTAGGATTAACTTTTAAATAAACTTCTGTCCCAACAGCTTTTTCTTCAATGCGATTTAAAAAAGATTTAGCTACTTTAAAATTAACATCAGCTTCTAAAAGCGCAATTCGAATTTCCTTAAGCATCTCATCCATATTTTGCTTACTAAGACGAGATTGCCCTTTCATTTTTTTAATAATACGTTGAAATTTTTCACTCAAAGATTCAAATGCCATGTTTTACTACCTCTTCTAATTTTTCAATAATTTTCAATGCTTTTTCATCGGCCACACCTTTAAATTTCTTAAAGATTTGATGGTATTGCAAATTATTTTCGTAGAACTCAAGTTTTTTTATTGATTTTTCTATAGCGTCACTTACGGCAGCCTTCGAAATTTTATGATTAAAAGATATTTCCGAAAAAGATAAATTATAAATGTAATAATCGCGCATGATATCTTGTTGTTTTTTCGTTAATAAAACTCCATAAAATTCTAGTAATTCATTAATATAAACAACTTCTTTAATTTCTTGTTTCATTTTTATCAATTAATAATCCATAGAGATATTTATCTAAATCAAATTCTTCTAAATCACTCATTTTTTCACCAAGTCCAATAAAACGCACCGGTAAATGTAACTCATCGCGAATAGCTAAAATTATGCCGCCTTTGCTTGTACCATCCATTTTAGTAATAACTATACCAGTTAAATTAATAGCATCTAAAAATTCTTTAGCTTGCATTATACCATTTTGACCCGTTGTAGCATCTAAAACTAAAAAAGATTCATGCGGAGCCTCAGGAATTTCTTTTTTGACTACGCGAACAATTTTTGCTAATTCTTGCATCAAATTAGTCTTATTTTGTAAGCGACCAGCTGTGTCAATAATACATAAATCGATATTATTATTTTTTGCCGTTTTTACACCTTCGTATGCAACACTAGCAGG
This sequence comes from uncultured bacterium, assembly GCA_949297305.1. Classification (GTDB taxonomy): domain Bacteria; phylum Bacillota_I; class Bacilli_A; order RFN20; family CAG-826; genus CASFSG01. The sequence continues at coordinate 11,470 of CASFSG010000023.1, read as the reverse complement.
ATCGGCGAAATCTTTCCCATAGACAATATCTATGTTCAAACGATTTGCCCAAATTTTTAACTGTTCAACTGCTCCTGCTCGAAATGTATCTGCGGCCACTAGCAAAACCTTTTTTCCTTTATTCAAATAGCGATAAGCTAGTTTAGCAATAGTCGTTGTTTTACCGACCCCATTTACACCACTAACTAATAAAATAGTCGGGCCATTAGTCACGAATCTAATTTCATTTTCAATATCTGAGCCACCGCTTGCATAATTTAAAAACATTTTATCAATTAATAATTCATTAATTTCTGTTGGATCTTTTATTCTTTTATTTTTCGATTCATCTAAAATTTCATCAATGATTTTTAAAGTTAAATTAATTCCAACATCAGCTTCAATTAAGATTTCTTCTAAATTTTCAAAATAAGAAGCATTCACTTCTTTATAACGTTTTGCTAAGTCATTTAGTTTATTTGCAAATTGAAGACGGGACTTTTCCATCCCTTTTTCATAAGTTTCATTAACTTTTTTCTTTGAAAATTTTTCTTTTAAAAACGCAATTAAACCCATACTTATTTTCCTAATAACAATGCTTTTTTAGATAAAGCTTCTTTCGCAGCGTTACTTTCTGCTTCTTTTTTCGTCCTTCCAACCCCATAACCTAAAATTACATCATCAAATTTAACACAAACAGTAAAAGTTTTTTTATGAGACGGACCGCTTTCTTTAACAACTTCGTAAGTGACACTATCACGATATTCGGCTTGCATTTCCTCTTGTAAACGCGACTTATAATCTTTAATTTGGTTTAAATCATAATGAAGAACATCGTCGTAAAAAGTCAAATTGATGAAATTACGTGCGCTTTTAAAGCCTAAATCTAAATAAATGGCAGCGATAAATGCCTCGAAAACGTCCTCTAAAACATTGTCAGATTTTGCTAAATCGTTCGCATATGAATTACCTACTTTTATATAATCTTGGAAATTATATTTGCGCGCATAATTTGCTAGTGAAGAAGTTTTAACTAGAGCACTTCTTAACTTCGATAAATCGCCTTGCCCAAGCTCAGGATAAGTTTTATATACTAACGAAGCAATGACAAAACCCAAAACCGAATCACCCAGAAACTCCATTCTTTCATAATCGTGATGAAATGTATGAGCGTCAGCATTATAAGAAGAATGTGTAAATGCTAATTCATAAAGTGATAAATTATGAAAAGGGATATTTAAGTCTTTTAATAAAAGCCGTATGTTTTTATTCATTTAAACTAAAACCTTTTTTAATTTCCTCAACAACTTGTTTTCTCATGAGATTATACCCAACTTTCATTGCAGAATAAAAGGCGGGGCCATCACTATTACCATGCGCTTTAATAACGACAGCATTCACCCCAATTAATAAAGCGCCACCAACCTTTTTATAATCCATTTTATTTTTTAATTCATTAATACCAGATTTCGCGAATAAATAACCGACTTTGGTAATAATATTCTTCTTAAAGGCGTCTTTCATTAATTGGGACATCATTTTAGCCATCCCTTCACTACCCTTTAAGAAAATATTCCCACTATAACCGTCAAAAACTACAACATCAGCATGCCCTTTAAGCACATCGCGAGCTTCCATATTGCCGACAAAATTTTTATCTTCTTTTAAGATTTGGTAAGCTTCTTTACCAACACTAGAACCTTTGTGCTCTTCGCTCCCATTACTCGCTAGATAAATTTTAGGTTCCTTTATGCCAAAGACAGCTCGATCATATAAAGCGCCCATTTTAGCAAATTGGACTAGCTCTTCTTTGGTATTTTCAACACTTGCACCAACATCTAATAAAACGACATTTTTACCATCTATAATTGTAGGAAAGGATGTTATTAAAGCTGGACGAATAACACCAGGAATCTTTTTTATCTTAAGTGTTGCTAGCGATAAAAATGCTCCGGTTGAGCCGCTAGAAATAATACCATCTGCCTTTTCTTTGATTAATGTATCAATCGCAACGCTCATTGAAGAATCCTTCATGCGCATCGCTTCCATGACACCAGCATCCATCGGCATCACTTCTTTAGCTTCAATAATATTAGCTATTTCTTTAATAGCTTCTAATTCATCTATTTTACCAACAGCGATTAATTCAACATCAGGAAATTCTTGGTGAAATAATTTAATACCTTCAATGATTTCAAGGGCTCCTTTATCGCCGCCAAGAGTATCGATAACAAACTTCATAATTACCTCCAAAAAGAATTTAAAATTCTTTGCCTAGATATTATAGTAAATTTTAACGATTAAATCATTAGAGAATTTAGGCGCGATAAATGTCTTCTTCTTTTGTTGAGGCCTTGGCCTTATTTAAGATGTCTTTAAAACCATTTTCATCTCGATTATTTAAAATAAATTTTGCATCTTCTTTACTAACAACAAACATTTTGTAATCACTTAAAATGTTTGCGAACATAAATGAAACTAAACCCGATTGTTTTAAACCATTAAATTCTCCAGGACCACGATATTTAAGATCTTCCTCGCTGATTTTAAAACCATCATTGGATTCAACAAGAACATTTAGTTTTTTTATATCATCGAAGTCATCGCCATCATAAATCATTAAAAAAAGCGATTTTTGCCCGTTGCGACCAATTCTTCCTCTTAACTGATGCAAAGAAGCTAAACCAAAAAATGTTGGTTCGTAAACTATCATTAAATCCGCTTCTTTAATATCGATGCCAACTTCGATAACGCTAGTAGAAACTAAAATTGGTGTCAAACCTTGTCGAAAATCTTCTAAAGCAAAATTTTTATCGTCTTCGCCTAATTTTCCGTGTAAAAGACTAACTTTTGAAGGATATTTATTTTGATAAATTTCATATAGTCTCTCGACCGAAAAATGTTCATCATCATTTTCAATGCGCGGTGCAATAATATAAACGCGTCCATTATTTGATAATGAACTTTTTATATATTGGTTAATCAAATGATCGTTACTTGAAATAATCTTCGTCTCAACATCTTTAACTAAATGGGGAAAAGAAAACAATGTTGAGACATCTAAATCGCCATAAATCGTCAACGCTAAAGAACGAGGAATAGGAGTCGCAGATAACATCAATAAATCGCAATTTTCTCCCTTTGTCGCCAATAAATGGCGTTGATTAACACCAAATTTATGTTGCTCATCGATTATAACTAGACCCAAAGAGGAATAATTAATATCTTTTGAAAACAAGGCGTGAGTCCCAACTAAAATATCAATTTCTTCATTGAGTAAAGCTTGACGAATGAGACTACGATCTTTTAAGGGAGTTGAACCAAGTAATAACCCAATTCGCAAATGAGAATTCTTAAATAGAGAATGTAAAGTTAAATAATGTTGCTTCGCTAATGCTTCGGTAGGGGCCATAAAAACTCCTACTTTGTTCCTTGTATAATTTGCAAATAAACTAAGCGCGCAAACAAGTGTCTTGCCACTACCCACATCGCCCTCTAAAAGACGATACATCGCTTTATCTAAATCCATATCATGAAGAATTTCTTTTAAAGAATTTAATTGGTCTTTGGTAAGTTTATATGGCAAATCCTCAATAAAATTTTTGATTTTTGTTCGATCAACTAAATGATTGTTCTCTTTAATGACACAATTATTTTCTTCTTTAACAAGTAACAGTTTTAAAGAAAACAAAAGGCATTCTTCGTATTTAAGATGACGATAACTTTCTTTGACATCATCTTTTGAAGAGGGAAAATGCGCTTTAAATAAAGCATCATATTTATCGATGAGACGATATTTCTTTTTAAAATAATTTGGCACAATTTCGCGAATGTCTTCTTTATTAACTTCTTTAAAAGCCTTATTCACTAAACGTAAAAATTCAAAATTATCAAGAGATTTCGGCAAACTATAAACGGGTTTAACAAGTCCTTCTTTAGCTAGCACTCCTTTATTTATACTAATTAAATTAATAATATTTTTGTTTTTATCATAATTACCCACTAAGGTAAAATAATCATCATTATTTAAAGAAGATGATAGATAGGGACGATTCCAAGCATTAACATAAAAAACATTCATCTTTTTAGTTAAAAAAGAAAATTGAACCAATGAAGCTTTATGATAGTGATGAGTTGTTAAACCTTTTAAAACTCGACCAATTAAAACAACTCGGCTTTTATCTAAAATATCTTCTTCTCTCGAAGGGGAATAATCATCATATTTTTTTGGTAAATAAAATAAAAAGTCGCGATATGAATAGATGCCTAAATGATATAAAGCAACATTAATTCGCGACGATTTAGAAAATTTCATTAAAGATTATTCAACACCAATTAAGAAAGAATAAACGGGTTGATTACCCATGCGAATTTCAAATTCGACATTCTCGTATTTAGTTGATAACTTTTCGACAATATCATCTAATTTATCTTCGGAAATATCTTCCCCAAGGAAAATTGTACAAACAGAAGAATCTTCATCGATCATTTGATCAATTAGATGATAAAAACAATCAAATTTATCTTTTTCACAAACCAAAATTTTCTTATCGACAATACCCATAAAATAATCTTTGGTGACATGCACACCATCGATATCAGTATCTTTAATTGCATATGTAATTTGACCGCTACGGACATTTTGATAAGCTTCGGTCATTTCATTAAAATTCTCTTCTAGGGAAATATCGGGATTATATAGACTAGCTGCGACAATCCCTTGATTAATATTTTTCGTCAAGAAGACATAAACATTGATACCTTCATCTTTTAAAACATCTTTAGCAGCATTAGCGGCCATAATAATGTTGCCGTTATTAGGAAAAACAAAGACATTTTTGGCATGCGCCTCGCGAATAGCCTTAGATATATCTTCAATTGAAGGATTCATCGTTTGTCCACCTTTAACAATCGCGTCGACACCTAAAGATAGGAATGTATCATCAATACCTTTTCCTGAACTAATTGCTACCATCCCAAATTCCTTGAGAGGTTGCTCTTTTAACTGTGCCTCCTCTTTAGCTTTTTTCTCCTCTAAAATATGGGTGTGTTGTTCAGTCATATTCTCGATTTTAAGAGTGAGGAATTCACCAAAATTTTGTGCATACTGCAAAATGCCGCCAGGATTAAGGGTATGAACGTGAACTTTTACAATATCATCAATCGTCGCGACAACTAAGGAATTACCGTGCGATTGCAAAACCGAAACAAAGCGTTTTTCATTAAATGGTTTTTTTATCGAATCAGGACCAAGACGCATAATAAATTCGGTGCAATAACCATATTCTTCTTCGCCGTCTTGATTCAAAGTTGCTGGACCGCCTTTTTCTTGAGTGGAAGTCGCAGCGTTTTTATCGATGACATCACCGAGGATTGCAGCATTCATCCCTTCAAGAATCTTGATTAAACCAGCTCCGCCACTATCGACGACACCTACCTCTTTTAAAACCGGTAAAAGATCAGGGGTTCTCTTCAATGATTCGCGAGCTTCATGAAGAAGATAAGCAAAAGCTTTTTCAATTGATAACTCGTCTACTTTTAAGCGGTCAACAAGTGCTTGAGAAGACTCACGAATGACGGTTAATATCGTTCCTTCTACTGGACGCATAACAGCTTGATAAGCAACTTTGGAGCCGTTTGCAAAAGCATTAGCTAAATCATTAACTTTAATGATATTTTTGCCAGATAAAGATTCAGCAAAACCACGGAAAATTTGTGATGTGATAACACCGCTATTCCCGCGCGCACCCATTAACAATCCTTTGGAAAAGGCTATTGCAATTTCATAGACATTTTCATCGCTACGATTTTGAACTTCTTTCGCACCGCTTGACATCGTTAAATTCATATTCATTCCAGTATCGCCATCGGGAACCGGAAAGACATTTAAAGCATCAATTTCTGGATAAGAATTATATAAATTATTCGTTCCAGAAATAATCATCTGTTTAAATAATTGTCCGTTAATTGATCGCATATTTAATCTTCTCTTTCTTTAATATCTTGAGCATAAACATTAATTTCTTTAAATCTTAAACCGAAAGTTTTTGTCAAAACATATTTAACTTTCTTTTGAACTTCCGAAAGAACTTCGGTAATTTTAACACCCATCGCAAGGACTAAATAAATCGAGACTTCATAACCATCCTTACCAGATGAGACATAGACACCTTTATCAAATTCGCCAAACTTTAATAAAGTAACAATATTATTTGATAATGAGGATTTATCAGCAACACCAATGACACCATAGCATTCAAGAGATGCGTCAACTGCCACTTTTACAATCGCTTCCTTTGAAATATTAATTTCACCGTATTTTGTTTTTTTACTTATTGCCATAAAATTTCTCCTATGTGCTAGTGTAATATATCATAACTAAAAATTAAAAGCAAAAAATAATTTAGTGTTATTAACTATGTTAATAAATGTAAAGCTTCAACAATTTCTTTTTGATAATGGCCCTTAACTAAAACCATGTGATTAGCAACCCCACTATTTAGTAAGTCCAATTTTAAATTGTCACCTTCTAGTGCAATTTGCGTGCGACATAGATAGGGTAGATTTAAATTGTGTCCTTGGTAAACTTCTTTAACAAATAGCTTAGTGAAGTCATTATTATATTTAACTATTGTGTAAGATCCTAAAAACATCTCACCTTTAATAGCAATAGATTTATTAGATTCAAAATGCGTCACCAGTTGATAAGATGAACACATATTTAAAGGGGTGGAACAATGAGCGAAAACAATTTTATTTTGAGAAATTAATGAGGGATTTGCTTGAAAAGATGGCAAATTAAGGATTTTTTTAATTAAATACATCGTTATTAAAGAAGGAACATCACCTTCACAACTAGCAACAATACCCTTTTCATTTAATAAGCCTAAAGCTAAACAACTCGTAACACTTTTTGCTTTTAATAAGTCAAAACAACGAATAGTCAAACCATTTAAATGATATTTATCAACAAGATTTAAAAGAGTCTGATATACTTTTAAAGCCATAATTAATTCGTTTTGATCTTGATAAAAAGGCGCGAAACGCTGTAACAATTTTTCATCGATTTTTTGTTCATCGATATGATTAATTAATTCCTCATAAGGGATATCGATAACATTTAAATTAAATTTATTTTTGATTAAATGATAATCGCATTTAGATGCAATCAACCAATCAGAAGGTTCCCCAATTACTCCTAAAAAATCCTCTGCCATCTTCTCTTTTAAATCTCTTAGATAATAATAGCGCATTAAAATCTGATGAGGGTCGTCTTCCCCATCTAATAATAAATAATTTAAATGTTTGCTCTTTAAAAAAGAGATTATTTCTAAAGAGCTTGCTAAAGAATTATCTTTTTGATCAATTAATAAAATATAAGGCGAAGAATAATTTTGATAAAGATTAGCAAAATCACCTTCGACTCCGCCTGACATAAGAAAAAAGATAGTTGTTGCTTCTATCTCATCACTAAACGAAAAATCTTTTAGATATTTCTTTGCGAATTTTTCTTTACGAGCAAGGACGGTTTCATCTAATAATTTTGAACCTAAACTAATTAAATGAATCTTATTCATCAATCAGCGGTCCTTAATTCAAAGTTATAGGTTGCACGTGAAGATGCTTTGCCTAAAGATATAGTCGCGTCCAAAGTAAAAGGAATCACTTCATTAGGGCTAGCGGGATATTTAATAAAATCAACAATCGCTAAATTATCGCGCTTGCTAGATGGCATAATAATATTTACTAAACTAGGATCAGAAAATTCCCATGCAATGTTAAGAATAGTTTTATTATCTGAATAAAGAAAATTAATTGCAAGAATCATAATTGTCCGATCGCCGCGACCAGTTGGTTCATAGATAACATTTGTTCGGTTAACTTCAAAAGGTTCACGTCCAAGGCTGCCATATTGTCGTAAACAAATCCCGCCAACCCGCGAAACATCATCGCAAATTATTTGGTGTTCTATATTATAACATCCGCTTAAGAATAGTGGTAAAAACATTAAACTAAATAAATTTCTTTTCATGCTTAAATTATATGAATTTTTCTAAATAAAATAAAGAGCTATGTCAAGTAAATGACATAGCCCTCTAAATAATTAATAACGATAATTACGCGGCAACTTCAGTATTAACCGGTTCACCATCGATAATTAAAATAGTAGAATAACCGCCACTTGCTGATGATCCAAACCCTAAACTAATTTTGAACTCGCGATCATCGATTGTTTTAGTCCAATAATAACCATAATCATCCTCAGAAGCAGTCCATGTTTCATCAAAATTATCGACTAAATCATAGTACTGCATCATTAGATAAGAAGAGACAGTGGCTTCGTCCGTTGTATCTCCATAACTAAAAGCCCAAGCCGTTGCATTTACGTCATCAGAGTACTCACTATAATATAAAGCAAACGAATCCCAACCTAACATCGTATCAAATTTAACTCCTAAAGAAGTAAATTCGTTTGCAGAAACAGTAAACCAATAGTCATAATTTTGATTTAATAATTCTTCATTATCAGCCATATCAGGATAATTAATCGCAATCATATCCTCTTGCCAAATATACGCTACTAAGGCAGTACTCATATCCATTAAGGCAATATTTAAACCAGTCGAGCTATTTTTAAATGTACGACGAGAGAACACATCCGTAGAGGTTGTTTCATTATAAGGAGTAGTAACTTCTTCCCAACCAGTCGTGCCATTAATTACCTCTGCATATTCATTTTGCATTACTTCAGCAGTTTTACCAACGACAAAGCCATCCGCATCCATTTGAATTTCCGCCACTAGGCCAATACCTTGGCTAGAACTATTAATATCGATGGTTGTCCAAACATTCACATCATCATGATAGAAAGGAATATCTTTATCTAAAGTATAAACAATTTCTTCGGTCGGATTAATGAAACTATTAATAGTACTAACAATCAGAGAATAATAATAAGTCCACGAATAAGATGAAGTATAGAGATATTCTTCAAATGGTTGTTCATTAATAGTACCACCTTCGCCACCAAGCATCATATACGTGCCAATAGAAGTTTCGCCACTCATGGTGATAGAGACTGGTGATGTTTCACTATAACTCCAAGCATAAAGCTCAACATCATAAGGTGAAACAGTGTTAACAGTAACATCTTCTAACACTAAATCAGTCGGATAATCGTAAGAGGCCGAGCCACGATTGCCAGCTACAATGGCGGCAGCAGGCAATTCGTTGCCTGAACCCCAAGCGCTATCATGATAAACAGGTAAAGCATGATTCTTAAACTCGTAATTAATTTCAACTCTACGCACATCGACCGTACCGCCACGCGCGACAATTCCTTGACGTTCCGCATTAATAACGGTGTCAAGAATAGTCATCGTGCCAGGAACATTGATAAAGGCAGCAACCGAATCGTTCGTTGGACTATTGCATGTAATAGTTGAACCGCTAACATTAATGTCGACATTATAATTATCACTTGTCGCCGCATTCGTGCCAATACCATAGGCACCAGTCGTGTTAATGAATGAATCAACAACATTAACTTGGGCCGCATCACCACGAGCAAATAAAGCCGCACCATTCGAATTTAAGGTAACATTTTCTAAAGTAATTGAGCCACCAGTAACCGCATTCAATGATGCACTAGTAGCGCTTGCTGCAACATGATTAATGGTTCCGTTTTTAAATGTTGCCTCGCCTTCAACAACAAATGAGGCAGCGGCAGCATCTTCTGCGCCAAACGATAAAGTCTTTTCATTTAAATCAATTTCTTTAACGACATCTTTGCCGACATGAGAAGCACCTAAAGAAGGTAGAGGTGTCGATACATCTTGATTTAAGATGAAATGTTCAGCATTATTTACCAAAACATTTTCTAATTGTGCAACAGTTTCAACTTGAAGTGGATCAGATTCTATACCCATACCACCAGCAAATTCAACCGCGCCACTAACTGGTGTACCTTCTTGATAGATATTGCCCCATTTATCAACGCTTGAACCACTCGTTAGCACTCCATCGATATAAGCTTCACTAACGCTTACATCGCTAAAAAGCGCTCTGACCACAAAGCCATTTTCGACCATTACCTCATTAAAAACATAACTATGATCATTTTCATTCCAACTACTAGGATCGACTTCTTGACCGTTAAGTGTCATGCTTTCAAGCCAGAAACCATTATCTGGATAAGCGACAAAAGTAATTGCTTCACCAACAACTGCGCTACCTAAGGAAGGCACGACATAGCCATTCGCACTAGGCAAAATTGTTGAAGCATAGGCGGTATCGCCTTTATCACCTTGTGGACCAGTTTCACCAGTTTCACCTTGTGGTCCTTGTGGCCCTTCTGGACCAGTTTCACCAGTTTCACCTTGTGGACCTTGCGGACCAGTTTCGCCTTGTGGTCCTTGAGCAGAAACACCTGTGTCGACGCCATTGATGAACCAGTTACCATTTTCTCCGACAGTTACTTCTGGAGTTTCGCCATCTTCACCAGTAGCTTTGACGCCAGTATCTTCACCATCAACTACCCAGTTACCATTATCCCCAATGGTAATCTCGGGTGTTTCTCCCGCTGGACCTTGCGGACCAGTTGGTCCCATTTGCCCTTCACAGCTAGAAAGTCCAAGACCTAAAAGGAGTAAGGTGGAGATAACTAATAAATTTTTTCGTTGCATCCTAAATTCCTCCTTAAAATTTATATGAGAGTAAATTACCATAAGAGGGGGGGTCTTTGTCAAGAAAAAATTATTTTCGTCTTTTACTTTTTGCGTTTAGCGATTTTTCTATAAATATTTATCATTTACTAAAAAAATAAAAAATCTCGATAAATTCAAGACTTTTAAATAATAATATTCACAATAAACAAAAAAGCCCGGCGGCTCGCTATTCTCCCTACTAGGTAGATACCTTCGCCACTACGGTGCTTAACTTCTGTGTTCGGGATGGGAACAGGTGTGACCACCGCGCCATCGCCACCAGGCTTTTTTCTCAAAGAACTAACATTTAGTTCCCTGAAAACTAGATATTAATAAGCATGTTCCTAAGTTATTATCTATTAACTAAAATTTACATAAAATCTTATGAAATTAAGTCCTCGACCTATTAGTATCAGTCGACTGAATGCATCACTGCACTTACATCTCTGACCTATCAACCCGTTAACATTACGGGGGTCTTACTTCTTGCGAATGGGAAGTCTCATCTTGAGGCTGGCTTCACGCTTAGATGCTTTCAGCGTTTATCCATTCCATAGGTAGCTACTCAGCCATGCCACTGGCGTGACAACTGATAGACCATTGCTATGTTCATCCCGGTCCTCTCGTACTAAGGACAAATCCTCTCAAACTTCCTGCGCCCACGACAGATAGGGACCAAACTGTCTCACGACGTTTTGAACCCAGCTCGCGTACCACTTTAATGGGCGAACAGCCCAACCCTTGGAAGGTACTTCCCCTCCAGGATGTGATGAGCCGACATCGAG
>CASFSG010000022.1 GCA_949297305.1 uncultured bacterium | reverse complement strand
GAAAATATCATCTATGAACCTTGTGGCAAAAATACCGCTCCAGCAATTAATTTAGGCTTAGAAATTGTCAATCAAATTTATGATGATTATGTAATGATTGTTTTACCTAGCGACCACCTGATTAGGAATGAGGAAAATTATTTAAACGATTTAAGAAAAGCGATTGCGTTTGCAAATAATCGCGATGTTTTATTAACGATAGGCATCACTCCTACTTCTCCTAATACCGAATATGGTTATATCCATTTAGGTGATAAGGTATCTAACGATGATATTTATAAAGTGTCAGAATTTAAAGAAAAACCTAATGAAAAGACCGCTACAAAATATTTGCTTAGTCATGAATATGTGTGGAATTCCGGAATGTTTATTTGGTCGAATAAAGCTTTAGAAAAGGCCTTAAAAGAATTTGTGCCTCAACAGTATAATCAAATGCATGAAATCTTTATAAAAGATAAAAAGAAGCAAGAAGAAGTATTAAGAGAAGTCTATGAAAAAATAGATAATATTTCAATCGATTATGCTTTAATGGAAAAAGCTCAAAATGTTTATACCATCAAATCATCTTTCGTTTGGGATGATGTTGGCAGTTGGAAAGCTTTAGAAAGAATCTATGGTTGCGATAATAACAAAAACACATTAGTGGGCAATACCTACGCCTATGAAACAACCAATACAATTGCCTATTCGAAAGGACCTTTGATTGTCACCAATCATATCGATAATTTGATCGTGGTCGCAACTAATGATATCGTTTTAGTGTCAAAAAAAGAGTCCATTAACGAAATAAAGAAATTAATTTCTTCTTTACCTAGTGATAAAGAAGATAAATTATAGTGAGGTAAAATATGAAAAAAGCATTAATAAGTGGCATTACTGGCCAAGACGGGTCTTATTTAAGCGAATTATTGCTTAGTGAGGGTTATGAAGTTTATGGCTTGATTAGGAGAAAAGCCAAAGAAGATTTTGGAAATGTCGAACACTTAAAAGAACAAATTCATTTTATTTATGGCGATGTGAGCGACTTAGCAAGTCTCATATTGGCATTAAGAGAAAGTAATCCGGATGAAGTTTATAATCTAGCCGCGCAATCGTTTGTAAAAGCTAGTTGGGATTCGCCTTTATCAACAGCTGAAATCAATGCGTTAGGCGTGACAAATTTTTTAGAAGCGATACGTCAAGTCAATCCTAAAATTCATTTTTATCAAGCTTCAACAAGCGAAATGTTTGGCAAAGTCCAAGCAATTCCTCAAAATGAAAAAACGCCTTTTTATCCCCGTTCACCCTATGGTGTGGCAAAATTATATGGTCATTGGATAACAATTAATTATCGCGAATCATATGGTTTATTTGCTTGCTCTGGCATTTTATTTAATCACGAATCAGAACGTCGGGGATTGGAATTTGTCACGCGTAAAATCACACATGCGATTGCAAAAATGGTTGTTAACGGCGATAAAACCCCGATTGAATTAGGCAATTTAAATGCGAAAAGAGACTGGGGACATTCAAAAGATTATGTTAAAGCGATGCACTTGATGTTACTACAAGATAAGCCAGATGATTACGTCATCGCTAGTGGCGAGACCCATTCAGTTAGAGAATTTGCTCTTGAGGCTTTTAAATGTGCCGGGATAGAGATTGAATTTAAAGGCGAAAATGAAAATGAAATCGGTATTAATAAAGCAACAGGCGAAATAGTAATTAAAGTTAATCCGAAATTTTATCGTCCAGCCGAAGTAGAATTATTAATCGGCGATGCCCAAAAAGCCGAAAGAGCTCTTAATTGGCATCGCGAAATAGATTTTAAAACATTAGTGAAATTAATGGTCGAAAATGACATTAATTTATTAAAAAATGAAAGATGAAAACGCTAAAAACGTCTTAATAACTGGCGGAGCGGGTTTTGTTGCTCCTTACTTATATGATGAATTAACTAAATATCATTACAAAGTAACGATTACTAAGTTAGAAAATGAAATTGGATTAGATAGTTACCCCTATCAAATTTTAAATATTTTAAATAAAGAACAAATTAAAGACATTTTAAAGAAAAACAAAATTTCTGCTATCGTCCATCTTGCTGGCATTTCAAGTGTCAAATTTTCTTGGGAAAATCCGACTTTAACTAAGACAATTAATGTTCAAGGAACACGAAATATATTGGAAGCAATTAGAGAAATAAATCCGCAAATCCGCATTATTTTAGTCTCTTCCGGTGAAGTTTATGGTTCTTATTCATTGAATGAAATGCCTCTTAAAGAAGAGTATGCTCTTAGACCAAATAACCCATACTCTTTATCAAAAAAAGAAATGGAAGAAATGGCAATGAAAGAATTCCAAGATTTAGATTACCTTATTGCTAGACCTTTTAATCATAGCGGTCCGCGGCAAGCAAAAAACTTTGTAATCGCCGATTTCGCTTATCAAATTGCCTCGATTGAAAAGGGGGAACAAATTCCGACAATTAATGTAGGCAATCTCGATTCCTATCGCGATTTTTTAGATGTGCGGGACGTGGTGAAGGCTTATCGCCTTTTACTTGAAAAAGGACATAGAGGAAAAATTTATAATATTGCTAGTCAATCGCCTCAGAAGATAGAGGATATATTAAATGAATTGTTAGAGTATAGTAATGTGAAAATTACCGTTTGCCATGATGAAAAGAAATTTCGCCCCATCGACACAAAATATTATTATGGCGATAGTACAAAATTGTTTTTAGATACTGGTTTTCGTCCATCATATACTTTTAAAGAAACTTTAAATGATATATTATCTTACGCGAGAAAATAAATATGAAGTTAATCAAGGAATTATACGCTTATCGTCAAATGATTATTAGCCTAACTCATCGCGAGCTTAGAGGGCGTTATAAAGGCAGTGTCCTTGGTTTTTTATGGACATTTATCAATCCTTTGCTCCAATTAATCATTTATACGATTATTTTTGGAGTCTTATTAAAATCGACATTACCTAATTTTTATTTATATGTTTTTGTTGGTTTAATACCTTGGTTATTTTTTCAAAATTCGTTTACAAATGCATCGCAATGTCTCATTCATCAAAAGAATTTAGTCACTAAAATTTACTTTCCGCGGGAAGTTATTCCTCTCTCTTATGTTTTAACTGCTTTTATTAATATGCTTTATTGTTTTATCATCGTCGCAGTTGTGACATTAGTGACAGTATTTTTTGATGTTTCAAATGGGTTTGTTTTCAATTTTCCACCACTAAATGCTTATGGGGAATCTTATAATTTTTTAACTTGGTTCGCCTTTCCTTTAATTATTATAATCCAATTTATTTTATGTTTGGGTGTTGCTTTAATTACAAGTACAATATCTGTTTATTTAAGAGATTTCGAGCATATTATGGGCGTCTTATCGATGGGATTAACTTATGCGACTCCAATAATGTATGAAACATCTATTGCTGGGAGTTATGCATGGATATTTTACTTAAATCCAATGTCTAGTTTAATCGATGCCTATCATGCTATTTTTTATTATGGGAGATGGCCAAATTTCGATATTACATCCTATCAATCAATTTGGTTATCTTTCGGTGCTGCTATCATCATTTTAGTGATTGGCGTTTTTGTCTTCAAAAAAGGTAAAAAACGTTTTGCGGAGGAATTATAGATGAAAGAAACACCGCTTAGAATTAGTGTCCAAAATTTAAAAAAGATCTTCAAAATTTATTACGACAAAGGTTTTAATTTAAAAGATAAAATTCTCTTTTGGAAGAGAAATCGTTATGAAATTAAGAAGGTTTTAGATGGTGTGTCTTTTGATGTTTATCAAGGTGAGGTCGTCGGATTAATTGGTCGAAATGGTTGCGGTAAATCAACATTATTAAAATTGCTATCAGGTATTTATTCTCCTAATGGGGGGAAAGTTACTATTAACGGACGTTTATCATGTCTAATTGAACTAGGTGCAGGTTTTCATCCTGATATGACGGGTCGAGAAAACATCTATATTAACGCTTCAATATTTGGTTTAACTAAAAAAGAAATTGATGCACGTTTAAATCAAATTATCGAATTTTCCGAACTAGGAAATTTTATCGATGTACCAATTAGAACATATTCTAGTGGTATGTACATGCGTTTAGCCTTTTCTGTTGCAATTAATGTAGACGCGGATATTTTATTAATAGACGAGATTTTAGCAGTCGGCGATAAAAAATTCCAAGAGAAATGTTATCGACATTTAGAAGAACTTAAACAAAAGGGTGTAACGATAATTATTGTCACCCATGATGATCATATAATTCGTTCCTTCTGCACGCGTGCGATTTGGATAAAAGATGGCTTAATCTCTTATGATGGCCTAACAAAAGAAACAGCGGATAAATATGATGATTATCTAGAAGGGAAAGAACAAACAATCGCCAATGCAATTAGGGACGCAAAAGGTGATAAATTAAACAATGACGCATTAGGAAAAATAATAAATATTGAGCTTTTAGACGAAAATAGCCACAAAAATAAAATATTTTCATCGTTTTCATCCTTAAAAATTAAATTGGAATACCAGCTTAATTCTCAAATTAAAAATCCTCTTATCGGAATCGTGGTTCTCGATGAAAATAATCAAGAATTATTCGTCGATAGCACTGAAATTAATCCTAAGAAAAATGAAGTTATTTTATTATTAAAAAACTTGCCTTTTAAAAACGGCGAGTATCATATCAATACATTTTTAAACGATGATAAAGAATGTTTAGATTATCATAATGAACACATTGGATTTACGATTAAAAATGAGAAAGAAAATGAAGGGGCAATTAATATCGAACACATATGGAGATAAATTATGGAAATAAATTCAAAAGAGCTTGTTGAGTTATTAAAAAAAGAATCTTCACAAAGCGATTTAATCGACGATGAAGAATTTCGCGTTCTTTTTGACGAATTAAAGAGGGAAGTATATCGCGAATTAAGTTTAGATTTGCCAAATGATAATAAGATGAAGAAAGTTATTCGTAAGATTATCAACAAAGCAATACGCGGAACATTAGAAAAACAAATGCGCGAAGTGAAAGAATTTGAAAAGGCCACTATTCGCGTCATTTATAATTTAAATGCTCGTCTTAAAGAACTAGAAAAAGGTAGAGAAAAATAGATGAAAAAGAAATTGCTCTTTATCATTCAAAGATATGGCAAAGAAGTCAATGGTGGCGCGGAAGATTATGTAAGGCAATACGCGAATCACCTTTTACCCTATTACGATATAGATGTCTATACTAGCACGGCAAAAAATTATGATACCTGGAAGAAATATTATCATAGCGGTAAGACTAATCTAGATGGTGTAAATGTCTATTATTTTAATTCTCCAAAAAGAAAAGTCATTAGACAATCTATAAGCATGTCGCTTTTAGAAAAAAATAATAATAGGCAAAATGGTTTTAAATTTTTAAAAAGACAGGGACCATATATTAAGCAAATTAATCGAAAGATAAAAAAGAACTACGATAAATATCAAGCGATTTTGTGTTTTTGTTATTTGTATTACCCTACTTATGCTTCTATTATTCTAGCGAAAGAAAAAGGAATATTAATCCCATTTTTGCATGAAGAACCCTACGCTCATTATCAAATTATGCAAGATGAATTTAAATATGCAAAGCGAATCATTTATCAGACCGAAGAAGAAAAACAAACCGCAATAAGTATCTTTAAAGAGAACGCTACTAACAAAGATAATATAATCTTAGGAATTGGGATTGAGGAAGAAAGAAAAACTAGTGACCAGATATTAAAAAAATACCATTTAGAAAATCAAAAGTATCTTATCTATATCGGCCGAATAGATGCCTCTAAAGGCGTAAAAGATTTAATCGATAATTTTCTATATTATAAAAGGATAAATAAAGATAAAGAATATAAATTGGTGCTAGTCGGTGGCTTATACCTAGACATCCCTACTAACGAAGATATCATCGCGACTGGTTTTATTAATGAAGATGAAAAATATACCTTATTAAAACATGCTGATATATTAATAAACCCTTCTAAATATGAAAGTTTATCAATTGTCATTTTAGAAGCTTTTGCGTATCAAAAGCCAGTTTTGGTAAATGAGGAATCTGCAGTTTTAAAAGGGCAAGTTGAACGCTCAAATGCCGGTTTATATTACCAAGGAAGAAATGAATTTGTAAAAATGTTACAATTTTTGATTACTAATCACGATATCAGAAACCAAATGGGTAAAAATGGTTTAGATTTTGTCAATAGGAATTATCGTTGGGATATCGTTATTAAAAAATTACGAAATTTTATTGAAAAGGAACAAGACTATGAATAATCATCAAATTAATAAAGAAATATTAGATCGCAAATTTATACTAAAAAAACGCGTCAAGTCATTTTCAATTCTAAAGATGTATTTTATCACTGGCGTTAAAAAAATACTATCGATGTATCATGTATTTAAATTTCGTCTTCACCATCGTCAAATATATGAAGATAAAAAAGTACGCATCGTCCAAGTTGTTCCGACTTTAGTTAAAAATGATGCGATTGGAAATGATGTTGTATTGATGAGTGATTCCTTTGATAAAATGGGTTTAAATAATATTATCGTTTTCGAAAGTATGCTCAGTGTTGAACGAACGAATTTAGTTCCGCGAAAAGCATATTTGCCGAGTCAATATGATATTTTGATTTACCATATGGCTATTGGCGATAAGAAAATTCATTCACTGGTAAAAAATGTTGAAGTAGCTAAAAAAATAATGATTTATCATAACATTACACCCCCTAAATATTTTGTTCGAGATGTTAGAAAATATCTTGCGACCAAACTAGGCTATAAACAAGTTAAAGAACTTGCCCCATATTTTGATTTAGCTTTAGGCGATAGTGAATTTAATGAAGAAGAATTAAAGAAATTTAAATATAAAAATACTGGTGTTTTGCCGTTATTTTTGCGTTCAAACGACATTTTAACTGTCGCAGATGATATCGATACTAAAATTAAGTATGATGATGGAAAAACAAATATAATTTTTGTTGGTCGACAAGTTTTTAATAAAAAAATTGAAGATGTGATAAAAGCTTTTTATGTTTACTATAAAAAATATAATTCTAATTCAAGATTAATATTGGTGGGCAAAGAAGATGATCAAAGTTATTCGAAGTTTTTAAATGCCTTAGTCAAAGATGCAAAAATGGAAGATGCGATTTTTTTCGAAGTGAATGCCCCCTTTAAATCATTAGCGACTATATATCATCTTGCTGATTTATTTTTATGCATGTCGGAACACGAAGGTTTCTGCGTCCCTCTCATTGAAGCAATGTTAACGAAAACGCCTATTGTCGCTTATCGATCATCCGCTATTCCTGGGACGATTAAAGAGGGGGGAATCATCTTTGATGAAAAGGATTATAACCATGTTGCCAAATTGATGAATGATGTCTTATCAAACGAACTTTTTAAAGAGGAACTAATTAAAAAGGGCTTAATTAGGGCGAATGATTTTTCCTATGATAATGTATATAAGATTTATGAAGATTTTGCTCAAAAAGAATTAGTTATAAAGTAATCAATAAATATTCCACATCGCCTTCGATTAAATAGGCCCCATGACTAGCTGTTATAAATAATGAATCGCCTTCTTTTAAACTAAAATGTTCTTTGCCGCTTATTAATGAGCCTTCGCCATCAAGTATTAATAAATAATGAAAGCTTTTTTCGTCGGCAACCTTTAATTCTCTACCATAAAGGCGATGTCTTTTAACATCAAAGAAACGGCAGCGAATTAATTCGCCTTCGATGTTACGATACATTTTATTGATACTATATTGCTCTAAGCGCGCGCATTCTACTGCTTCTTTAATATGTAGCTCGCGTTTATGACCTTCATTATCTAGGCGGTTATAATCATATAGACGATATGTAACATTCATATTTTGTTGGATTTCAACTAAAGTAATACCTTCCCCTATCGCATGTATTGTACCTGGTTTTATAAAATAACAGTCGCCTGGTGAGACTCTAACTTTGTTCAAATGTCCCAAAATTGAGCCATCATTAAGATATTTTTCTAAATCTTCCTTAGATAATGTTTCTTTTAATCCTAGATAAATATAACTTCCTTTTTTCGCACTTAAAATGTGCCAAAATTCCGTCTTACCAGATGGGTGATTTTGAATTGATAAAGGTTCTTCGGCATCTATAATTTTTACTAAAATGGGAAATTGACCCTTATAACGATGGGAAATGATTGAAGGATCTTTTTGAAAATAATCTTTTAAAGTTAAAGAGGAATTCTCAACTAATGAGTTATCATCATTTAATACACTTAAAACCCAAGCTTCACCAATATTTTCTTGATTTAATTGATGATATAAATCATTGAGATAGCGTCCGCCCCAAATATTATGCTTATATATCGGTATTAATTTAAGTATCATGTTTATTTATTTTTTAATGGTAATTTATCTATAAAGTCGAGAATTTCTTTTTGAAAACGCTCAACAGAAAATTTTAAAGCATGTTGCCTTATTTTAAAAGGATTAAACATCGTATTTTCAAATTTAATGATTGCGTCAGTGACGCTTTGTGGGCTTTGCTCAGAAAAGAAAACACCCGTAACGCCATCGATGACATAATCAAGCGAACCGCCTTTATGATAAGCGATTACTGGTTTACCGCACGCCATCGCTTCAATAGGCACAATGCCAAAATCTTCATAAGCGGGAAAAATGAAAGCTTTCGCCTTCATAAAGTAATTAATTAATTCTTGATCATCGACACGATTAACAAATTCAATTGTCGGACCGCTGATCTCCTTTAAATCATTTAAAGCTTCCCCTTCACCCACAATAATTAAACGCTTTTTAAGGGCGTTACAAGCCTTAATGGCTAAATCGAATCGTTTATAGTACACTAAGCGCGATAAACATAAATAATATCCATCGTTTGTTTCGCTTACTTGAAACTT
This sequence comes from uncultured bacterium, assembly GCA_949297305.1. Classification (GTDB taxonomy): domain Bacteria; phylum Bacillota_I; class Bacilli_A; order RFN20; family CAG-826; genus CASFSG01. The sequence continues at coordinate 28,969 of CASFSG010000022.1, read as the reverse complement.
ATCAACTTCCACACCAGGAAAAATTGTTGTAGCATCCCGGTGATAATATTCTTTAATACGATTTTTAACTTCGTTGCTATTAGCGATAAAATAGTCGATATGTTTATTGGATTTTTTATCGGCATAACGCATATATTTTAATAACAGATTAGCGAGTGGCCGTTGCCATTTGTCGAGGCGAGAAACATATTCTTCGCGCGCAAAATAGGCATAACGCATTGGAGTGTGACAATAACAGATATGTATCGCGCCTTTAGGAATTTTAACCATTTTAGCACAAGAACTCGAAGATGAAATAACTAGGTCACATTTTTCTAATTTAAGAGAACGAAAGCCTAAAGGCATGAAGGGGAAATATTTCTTATGATTGTTAATATAGGGTCTATTACCTTGGAGAAAAGTTGTGATAATTTTTCGCGTTTTAAAAAATGGGTCAATTTTAGCGTAATTAACAACCGAGGTATAGATTGGTGCGTCGGGAAATAATTTGGCTAAATAGATGAGAACTTTCTCGGCTCCCCCCATATTAGTTAACCAATCGTGCACTAATACTACTTTCATTTCGCTAATAAATCATCAACAAACACTTTAATATTGCTATCATGAATTATCGTTTCGCTAAAATCATCATAAATATTATTATTAAAGAAAATGTCTTCTAAATTTAGCATTTCCTCTTTTAAGAAAATATAAATATCGTTTGGTGAATAGTTATCAACAAGTTTAGCAATGCGATTATTAGTGACAATCTTTTTCTTTAAAATGAGTATATTCTTTAAATCAATGTTATTCATAGCGTCTTTACTAACTAAATCAACATAATATTTCACTTTAGCGATTTTTAAGATTAAATCTTCGGTGAAAAAGGAATTAACAAAGGTGACCTTATCATAGTATTTTCCTAAAATACGTCGAGCTTTTTTAAAGAATTTATCATGCTTTTTAAGTGGCAAACGCACGACAATATTACCGCGAGAATATTGCGAATAAAAAATATCAGCGGTCTTTTTTAAAGATGATAAATTTGTCGCATTCGATAAAATGATAAAATCGTCAGTTATCTTAATATCGCGATAGGACAAAACTTCATTGAAATAATAAGATTTGATTAAATTCATTTGATAAGTAAAGGCATCAGCAGCATAAAGCGTATAAGTTTTATCGAATAAACGATACAAAACTGAAGAATAATAATATTGACTGATTAAATAAGGATTATAAAAAATGAATTGAGCTTCTTGATGATATTCTTTTAAGTCTTTGACCATATTAATTGTTAATCCGCGACCACTTGAGACTATGACATAGGAAAATGCGATGAATAAATTATCAAATAAAATATCATCGAGATAAATGCGGCTAGCTTCGAGATTTTGCCTATAAGGTAGACGCGAATTAATTTTATGTAAGAAGTTATTCATTAATTCATCATAAACAATCACTTCATAGCCGCGACTAGCAAGTTCTTTGCATAAATTCAAGCGGTATAAATCATCGTCAGCAATAAGCAAAATATATTTTTTGTTCGCCTCATAATTTAATGGAGCATCTTTTTTGTGATGATAATCGTCTAAAAGAATATTTTTATTTAAAGAGAAAAGACATAAATAATTAATGCGATGAATAAATTCGCCAGTTCCAGTAAATTTTCTAAAATAGTGAACAACATATAAAAGCACATAAAAATAGATTGGTGAAGCAATTGAAAAAATCACTAAATAAATTGTATTAACGGAAGATGAAAAATAAATTATTAAAAAAATTGCAGCGGCATCTAAAGAAACAGCAATTAAATAAAATAATAGGACTTTACGGGGATAATACAAATAATTGACGCGTTTTTTCTTAGAGAAATCATAGAGCATTTGAACAATAAATGGGACAAATAAATAAATAAAAATTAACGCTCCTCCAACGGAATATAAAATAGTTTCCGAACAACCAAATGTTTCACTTAAATGATAGATAAACCCATAATAAGTTCCTACAATCGGTGTTAATAAATACATCAAAAATTTAGCAAGACCATATTCTTCTTGAAAGGTGATAGAAAAATTTTCGTTTACCATTTGTTTTCCGCTATAACGAATTTCCTCATTGATTAAAGGGTGATGATAATGATAGTAGCTAGCTAATAGAGGTGAAGTAGCAATAAAAGTTAGATAGATCATATCAGGAGAATTAGTAAAGATAATCGCTCGCGATTCCATCATCATATAGCCTAAACTTGCAATTAATAAAAAGAGGGAAAATAAAGATAGGTCTTTATCAATTTTATACATTTTAATAATGATATAAACTAAATAAATAATTACTAAAATAAAAGATGCTAGCAAGATGATGCCGCCTTGCGAAACAAGCATCAAATAGCCGTTATGAATATTAGATGTTGCTTCCGCGCCTGGAACGATTGATTGATAGGCAAATAAAAGATGATCAAAAACTCCAAAGCCAAAACCAAACATCATATTGAGAAGATTAGATGTAAATAAATTGAAAGTATTAATCCAAATAGCTAGTCGACTATCGAAAGTGTTAGAACCACTAGAAATTATATCTTTAAAAGCATTAGAAATTTTAGAAATATAAGGAATCTGATAAAAGGCTCCAACAGTAACTAAAACAATAATTGTCGTAGTTATAATGAAGAAAACCCCAAAGGTGATTAGGTTGCGTTTTCGATGCGCCTTAAACGATAAAAGAAAACGCATAAATAAATAACAAACTAGAATAAAGGCAGTAAGCAACATGGGTGTTTTACTTAATGTAAAAACCATATTCAAACATAAAAAGGCAATTAAAATGTACCAATAAAATTTCTTATTTAAATAATGGAGATATAGTAAAGAAATAACTCCTAAAAATAAGACGAGACCATAGACGTTACGATGTCCAAAAAAAGACATGGTGGTAGAAGAGTAAATATCACCACTATTAAACGAAGAAAGAAAATTTAAATAATTATCATATTCAACAACATAGCTATAGATTAAACCTGCTAGGAGAAAAAGCAGAAATAGATAAATAATCCATTTGAATTGTTTACGATAATAAAAAGAACGAGGAATAACATAAATAAATAAATAAAAGAAAAAACAGCTGAGAAAGGAACCAATTAAAAAATAAGTTTTATTTTCAAAATTAAATGTTACTTCTTTTATTAAACCTTGATAACTAACTTCATAAGTATTAGGCGATAGCACTAAAACAAAAAAAGACATGATGGTTAAAATTAATAAGCCCGCGACTAAAAGATAATTAGTCTTATAACGATTATGCTTATGATTAATATAGGCAAACGCAAATAGAATTAATAAGAAAACACCAAAAATAATTAAAAATTCTTCAAGGTGTAAGGTTCTCAAAAATCCAGTTGTATCGAATAAGCCAACATTTAATAAAAGAAATCCGCCGATAAAAACGATAATGTAAAGTAAAATTTTATTCGCATACGATCGGCTTTTTAAGTGATCTAACATCTCAAATTGCCCCTTTCTTAGTAAAGATGGCTTTAAAGGTTAAAAAGAATATTTTAGTATCCATCCAAAAAGATCTTTTAGTAATGTAATATAATTCCATTTTAATTCTTTCTTCGTAAGTTGTATCATTTCGCCCGTGCGTGCCCCAATAGCCAGTTAAACCAGGACGAACTTTAAGTAATAAATCTTGGTATTTTCCAAATCGTTCTAATTCGTATTCTCTTAAAATTGGTCGAGGGCCAATTAAAGACATATCGCCTTTTAAGATATTGAATAATTGCGGTAATTCATCCAAAGAAGATTTTCTTAATAGACGGCCAAATTTAGTAACACGCGGATCTTCTTTAAGTTTTAAATCAACTAAATATTCTTCAAACTCTTCTTTTGTTAGTGTCTCAGCAATTGAACGTGAATCATGTTTCATCGTGCGAAATTTATATACATAAAAATCAACACCACCTTTCCCGACGCGGCGATGTTTAAAAAAGATTGGTCCTTCAGATGTAGCTTTAACTAAAATCATTAAAACGAGGAAAACGGGAGATAATAAAATTAAAGAAAACAAAGAGACGAAAATATCGCAAAAGCGCTTAAAAAAATCATACACAGGTTGTTTTTTATAAGAATATTCTATTTCTAAGGGCGATGTGTTATCTTCCTTTTTCATAGTTGTTAGTATAACAAAAAAACAATCTAAGTAATAGCAGATAAAGAGGAAAAAGACATAATAAAATATTTAAAATGTCGATATTTAAGATATAATAATCACTGTAAGGAAGGTAATTTATGGACGAAAATATCTTAAATAAATATCATTGCTGGCTCAAAGAAAAAAATCTCTTAAACCACGATCATCTTGAATTAGAGAAAATTAAAGACAATGAAGAAGAAATAATTTCAAGATTTTCTAGCGACTTAACATTTGGCACGGGTGGTCTTAGAGGCGTTATGGGCGTAGGAACAAACCGCATGAACATTTATACAGTTCGTAGAGCAACCCAAGGCTTAGCAAATTATCTAAATAAAAAATATCAAAAGAAACCAAAATGTGCGATTGCTTATGATACGCGCAATAATTCCAAGGAATTTGCGTATGAAGCAGCGCGCGTTTTAGGAAAAAACAAAATTAAAGTTTATCTTTTTGAAGATATTGCCCCAACACCGGTCTTGTCTTTTGCGGTTCGTTATTTAAAATGTGAGGCTGGTATTGTTATCACCGCAAGTCATAATCCTAAACAGTATAATGGTTATAAATGTTATGGTAGTGACGGGGCTCAGATGGCTAACGAAAGCGCGAGTGATGTCATGAATGAAATTGAGCAACTCGACATGTTTAAAAATATTAAAGTTGGTGATTTCGATACCTTAATGTATAACGGGTACATTGAATTCGTCGACGATGATTTATTGACCGCTTATCGCAAATCAACTTTAGCTAATTCTCTTTCGAAAGAAGAAAGAAATTTGCATATTGTTTATACTCCTTTGCATGGTACAGGCTTAAAGATGGTCACAAATGTTTTAAGAGAAGATGGATTCTTTTCCGTAGAAATTGTCCAAGAACAAAAAACACCAGATGGCAATTTCCCAACAGCTCCCTATCCAAATCCTGAATTTAAAGAAGCACTACAACTAGGCATTGAGAAATATTTAATATTGCATGGGCTTGATATTATGTTAGCGACTGACCCTGACGCTGATCGGGTTGGAGTGGTTATTAATCAAAATAACACACCGATAATTTTGACGGGAAATGAAGTGGGAATCTTACTATTTGATTGGATTTATAAAATTAAAAAAGAAAATAATAAATTGCCAGCTAATCCAACTATTATCAAAACGATTGTCTCTAGCGATATGGCAAATATCATGGCTAAGAAATTAGGTGTGAATGTCATCGAAGTTTTAACAGGATTCAAATTTATTGGTGAACAAATGCTCCATTTAGAAAATGTCGGGCATCTTGATGATTATCTCTTTGGCTTTGAAGAAAGTTGTGGCTATTTAACTAATAAAGATGTAAGAGATAAAGATTCAATTAATGCTTGTTTATTGATTGCTGAAATGGCGAATTATTATAAAAATCGCCGCAAAACCTTAGTCGATCAAATGAATAACTTATATGAAGAATATGGTCATTACGTCACTAAAACTTTAAATTATGAATTAGAAGGAATGATTGGAAAAGAGAAAATTAATCGGGCAATGGAAATTTTTCGCAAGGAAAATATACGCACTAAATTTGGTGAATTGGATTCATATGCTGATTATCTAAAATCAATGATGTATAAGGATAATCAAATTATAGAAATCAAACTTCCTAAAAGCGATGTTGTCAAATATTTCTTTAGAAATAATGATACAATTACTTTTAGACCAAGTGGCACAGAGCCTAAGCTTAAAGCATATATTTTCACTAGCGATGAAAATAGATTAAATCAATATATTTCATTAATTGATGATATCATGAATAACCTTTAATTTGCTAATCTTAAATTATTCTAAAAAATAAGCGCTTAAGAAAGCGCTTATTTACTTTAATCGATAATTTATTTATCTAAAGGATTTATTTTTAATTCACCATCATATTTTACAACATATGGTTTATTAACTTTTAATTCTTCGTTGATGATCATCCTAGCTAATATTGTTTCAATATTATGTTGAATAAAGCGCTTTAAAGGACGTGCACCAAAATCACTAGAGTAAGCAGAATCTAAAACATAATTAGCGACCGATTTATCAAAAATAACTTGATAATATTCGCTTGCTAAACGCTTTGATAAATCGCTTAGCATCTTGCTAGCAATTTCGAGTTGAACATCTTTTGCTAAGCTGTTGAAATAAACAATTTCATCAATGCGGTTTAAAAATTCTGGTTTAAATGTTGCTCTTAATAAATCGTTAACTGATTCCTCTTGGTTATGCAAAATGAATTCGCTACCAATATTGCTTGTCATAATGATAATTGTATTTTTAAAATCGACGACACGACCTTGCGAATCTGTCAAACGACCATCATCCATAATCTGCAATAAGACATTATAGACTTCCGGATTAGCTTTTTCGATTTCATCAAAAAGAACAATTGAATATGGGTTATGTCTAACGGGTTCAGTTAGTTGCCCACCCTCTTCATAACCAACATAACCTGGCGGCGCACCTAATAGACGAGAAACACTATATTTTTCCATATATTCACTCATATCTATACGAATAATATGTGTATCGCTATCAAAAAGAGCTTCCGCTAAGGCTTTCGCAACTTCGGTTTTGCCAACCCCCGTTGGTCCTAAGAATAGAAAACTACCAATTGGACGATTTTGATCTTTAATACCGGCTCTTTGTCTTAAAATAGCGTCGCTAACTAAAGCGATGGCTTTATCTTGACCAATAACTCTTTTTCGCAAGGTAGCATCTAGATTTAAGACTCTTTCTTTATCCCCTTTCGTAATTCGATTAACTGGAATATTCGTCATTTTAGAAACGATTTCGGCAATATTATTCTCCGTAATTTCATCGGAAAGAATTCTCTTTGAACTCTTTTCGTTTTTTTCAATCTCTTCAATTTTATTTTTTAAAGAGGGGATATCACGATATTGAATTTCGCTTGCTTTTTTAAAATCGCCTTCATTATATGCTTGGTTAAGAGAAAAAGTAAGTTGATCTAGTTTATTTTTATATTCTTTTAATCTAGAAATTTCTTCTTTTTCTTTCTTCCATTGTACTGTTAGCTTATCAGATTCCGCCTTTAAAGAGGTTAATTCTTCTTTTAGCTTCTCTAGGCGCAATTTTGATTGCTCATCTTTTTCTTGTTCAAGAGCTAATTTTTCAATTTCTAATTGCCTAATTTTACGACTAACATCATCAAGTTCTTGTGGCATTGATTCAATTTCAACACGAGTTTCTGCCGAAGCCTCGTCGATTAAATCAATCGCTTTGTCTGGTAAGAAGCGATTTGTGATATATCTAACACTATAATTAACAGCAGCGACAAGAGCGTTGTCGGTAATTTTAACTCCGTGATGCGATTCAAAGCGAGGTTTTAATCCTCTTAGTATTGATAAAGTATCTTCTTTTGAAGGCTCATTAACCATAATTGGCTGGAAACGCCTTTCAAGCGCGCGATCTTTTTCGATATATTGTTGGTATTCGTTTAACGTAGTAGCCCCAATACAATCGATATCGCCACGCGCGAGCATTGGTTTTAGCATATTAGAAGCATCCATCGCTCCTTGATTGCGACCTGCGCCGACAATAAGATGGATTTCATCAATGAACATAATAATTTGGTGATTGCTATTTTTAATTTTATTTAAAACGGCTTTCAAACGTTCTTCAAATTCGCCTTGATATTTTGCACCAGCAATTAAAGCACCCATATCTAGTTCAAAAATGTCTTTATTTTGTAAAGTCTGAGGAACATCATTATTGACAATACGTTGAGCTAAGCCTTCAATAATGGCTGTTTTACCAACACCGGGCTCGCCTAAAAGAATGACATTATTTTTTGTTTTGCGAGCTAAAACCGTAATAATTTTTCGTATTTCATCGTCGCGACCAATAATTGGATCAACTTTATTTCTGCGTACATCTTCTGTGACAAGACGACCGAATTTTGTTAAGATATTTTCATCATTTTCATAATTTGGCATTCCGTTATTCATAAGCTAAACCCTCCTTTTCATCGCTTATTATAATAAAAAATTAGCACTTGTCAATATAGAGTGCTAATTATTTTCTTAAAATGAAAATGTAATTAAATATATGCAATTTAAAAATTTTATATAGCTTTATAGAGTAAACCTAAATTATTTTTTAACTTTTTCTTGAATGATTTCGGCGATACCATCATCAGCCTTTAAAAAATCTAAAATATCGTTATAAGCTTCTTTAGAACAGGTATCGTTAAGAATTTCATGACGCGCGCCAGGATAGATTTTAGTTTCCACATGCTCGACGCCAAGACGAATATATAATTTCGCTAGCGATTTTAAACCGCGCGATTTTGCTCCCACGGGATCTAAACTACCACCAACGATTAAAATATTCATATCGGGGCGGATCTTCTTTAAGAATTTTTTCTTATATAAACGATTATTGCCTTTTAATAGTTCTAAAAAGAAACCGTTACTTGGAATATAACCACACTTAGGATCCATGTCATAAGCTCTAACAACTTCGGGAATATTTGATAACCAATCGTTGTTAGATTGACGATTCTTAATCGATTTAGAATATGGTTCCATCACTAATTTATTTAGGAAAACGCCTTGCTTATCGCGATTCTTTTTATTAACGAGTAAGCGCGCAAAATGGTAACCAAACCAATACAAAAACTTTGCATTTGGACCATTTGATCCACAAATAACAACTTTGTTGACATGGTGGGTGTACCTTTGAATATAATCTTGAACAATAAACGAACCCATCGAATGACCAAAAATATAAGTCGGTAGACAAGATGTTCTTAAAGTAGTAACTAATTTATCTAAATTTTTTACCGAACGCGAAAAGAAAGATTTAGGAACCACTCCTAATTGATTTAAATCGGTAACATTTTCACCCTGTCCATAATGGTCAAAACAATATACATCATAGCCGTTATTGGTTAAAAAAGTTGCAAAATCATCATAGCGATAAGCGCATTCAGCCATACCTGTAACAATGATAATATTGCCTAAGGGCTCTTTGAGATCGGTTTTATAAGTAAAGCCTAATAGTGTATCGCCACTTGCCCCTATATAAGAAGTTTTAATCTTTTCCATACTCTCACCTACTCTTCATATCCTTTTGGATTATGCGATTGCCAATTCCATGAATCTTTGCAGCAATCAACCATATTATACTTAGTTTTCCAACCCATTTCCCTAAATGCTTTATCACAATTTGCATAACATTCATCGATATCGCCAGGACGACGACCTTCGATTCGATAAGGAATATCAATCTTATTGGCCATTTTAAAGGCTTCAATTAATTCAATCACAGAGGTGCCAATACCAGTGCCTAAATTATAAATAACTAAACCAGGATTTTGTTCTAATTTTTTTAAAGTTGCAACGTGTCCTAACGCTAAATCGACGACATGAATATAGTCGCGAACACCAGTTCCATCTTTCGTTTTATAATCGCTGCCAAAAACATGAACAAATGGTAGCTTACCAATTGCAACTTGTGTTATATAGGGCATTAGGTTATTTGGAATACCGTTAGGATCTTCACCAATAAGCCCTGATTTATGTGCCCCAATGGGATTAAAATAACGCAAGATAGCAATGTTCATTGATGAATCAATTTTCGCCAACTCTTTTAAAATAATTTCAATTTTAACTTTGGTCTCGGCGTATGGATTGGTAACTTCGCCAGTTGGATCATCTTCAAAAATTGGAATGCGCTTGGGATTACCATATACCGTCGCACTAGAAGAAAAAACGATATTCTTACAATTAAATTCTTTCATTACTTCTAAAAGCACTTCGGTTGAACCAATATTATTATCATAATAAAGTTGAGGCTTTTCCACCGATTCACCCACTGCCTTTAAGCCAGCAAAATGAATGACGGCATCAATTGGGTAATTTTTAAAGATTTCGCGCATTTTTTCTTTATCGCGAACATCGGCTTCAATAAAATCAGGACGCTTATGAGCGATTTTTTCAATGCGATCAACCACTAAAGCCTTGGAATTACATAAGTTATCAACGATGACAACTTTATAATCGTTATTAAGCAATTCAACGACAGTGTGGGAACCAATATAACCGGTCCCACCAGTAACTAAAACATAACCTTTTAACATAAAAATCTCCTTAAATCTCAACTATTTTTTATTATTTCTAAAAGCATGTCGCTAGCAATCTTAGGATTAGCCTTGCCCTTAGATTTTGCCATAACTTTGCCAACCATAAAGCCTAAGGCGCGATCTTTTCCATTTTTAAAATCGACAACCGATTCAGGAAATTCCTCAATTACCTCCTCGACTAATTTACCGATAAAATCCGTATCGAGAATTTGCGAGGTAATACCAAGGGCTTTTTTTGCTTTTAAGGCATCGACGTCTTTATCGACCATATAAGCAAAGATTTCACGCGCCTGGGAATTATTAATTTCTTTTGAATCGATCATTTTGATTAAATTACATAACATCATCGGAGTAATATTAAAGTCTTTAATTGTAAGATTATTTTTGTTTAAAACGGAATTAATATCGACATTAATCCAATTGGCGATAGTTTTATAGTTAGAAGAATATTTAGCGCATTCATCGAAATAATAAGCGATATCTTTACTCATTGTTAATAAAGAAATATCATATTTTGATAATTGATATTGCTTAATAAATCTCGCGATTAAATCATCTTTTAATTCAGGGCAGCTTCTAATTGCATCAACAATGAATTCTTTGCTTAATTTAATGGGGATAATATTAGGTTCAGCAAAATATTTATAATCGACAGCATCAGTTTTGACTCGCATTAAAATTGTCTCTTTTTTCATTTCATCATAACGACGAGTTTCTTGAGCAATAACTCCACCACTAAGCAAAATTTTAGCTTGACGCATCAACTCAAAATCAATCGCTTTTTGAATATATGAGATTGAATTAATATTTTTAATTTCTACTTTCGTGCCAAATTCTTTTGCTCCGTAAGGTCTTAAAGAAATATTCACATCGCACCTTAAGGAGCCTTCTTCCATCTTGCCATCGCTAACTTCGCTAAAAGTAACAATAGAACGAATTTTTTCAACATACTTCATCGCTTCTAGCCCACTATGCATAACAGGTTTAGAAACGATTTCAATTAAGGGCACACCCGCACGATTATAATCTAATAAAGAGTAATCAGAATAATGAAGTTGCTTGCAAGTATCTTCTTCAATATGTAGTCTTTCAATTGCTATTTTCTTTAATCCATCCTCTGTTTCAATTTCTAAATAACCTTCCTTACCAATTGGCCTTTCATTTTGCGTGATTTGATAGCCTTTAGGCAAATCAGAATAAAAATAATTTTTACGATCAAAATGCAGTTCATCATCAATTTCCATATGGAGAGCATTTGCTACCCTAATAGCGTATCTTACCGCTTCTTTATTAACCGATGGTAGAGTGCCAGGAAAAGCCATATCTAAAAGGGCAATTTGACTATTAGCTAAAGCACCATAAACATTTGGAGCGCTTGAAAACATTTTCGATTTAGTTTTTAACTCAACATGAATTTCTAGTCCAATAACTGCTTCAAAATTCATTTTTGACACCTCTTGGATGAAATGTTTTCTAAACCGGTCAATTCTTCAATCTTCTTCGCCATAATCAAAACATCTTGATCATAGAATGGCTTACCCGATAAATTGACACCAAATGGTAAATTATCTTCAAATCCTAGCGGTAAAGTAATCGATGGTAAACCAGCGAAATTGCCAATTACTAAATGATTTTCAGCAATTAAATATTCGTCGCTTAATTTATCTAATTGATTATTATCGAATGTAGGAGCTACCCCGCTAGAAGCTAAAGAGATAATAAAATCGTATTTAGCAAATATTTTATTAATTTCTTGAATGATGCGCATGCGATTCCTTTTCGCACGAATGAACAAGTCGTTTTGATTTTCCTTCATAAGAGCATATGAACCAAAAACAAACCTTCTCTTAATTAGTTCACTAAAACCTTTAGTTCTCGCGTTCATCATTACTTCTTGATATGTTTTGCCATCATAGTAAGGGCCAAATTTAATGCCATCTAAATTGGCATTATTACTAGTTGCTTCTGCACAAGAAATGACAAAATATGTCGGAAAAAGTGTCTCTAAAAGTTTCTTAGATAAAGAGACTTCTTCAACAACCACACCTAATCCTTTAATTTTGTTTAATAAATCTTGATAAGCCTTTAAAATGTGTTGGTCAGTGATTGCTTCATCAATTTCTTTAATGGTAGCAAGGCGATAGTTCTTATTAAAATTACCAATATTTTTTGAATAACAAACAGGCTCACACTTTCTAGAAGTAGCATCATTAAAGTCATGACCTGCTAAGACTTCTAATGCAATAGAAGCATCAAAAACTGATCTAGTAAAAAAACCAACAGTATCTAAAGAAGGCGCGAAAGGAAATAAACCATAACGCGAAATCAATGACCATGTTGGCTTATAACCAACTAAGGCACTATAACTTGCAGGTTTACGAATAGAGTCGCCCGTATCACTACCCAAAGAAAAAGGAACAATTGCTGCGGCTACTAAAGCAGCCGAACCTGAACTAGAACCACCAATAAGATGTTGATGAGTATTGTCATAGGGATTAAAAGTGGGCCCTAGATGTCCACTTGTGCCACTACCACCCATTGCTAATTCGTCCAAGGTCGCCTTACAAACTGGAATAGCATTTAAATCGTAGAGTTTCTGAACAACTGTTGCATTATACAAGGGAATATAACCATTTAAAATATTTGATCCTCCAGTTGTTGGAACATCTTTAGTAGAAAAATTATCCTTAATAGCAAATGGAATACCCCAAAAATAATTATCTGAGGGACAATCAACTAATTTTGATGCTTTTTCAAGCGCTTCTTTTTCCATCAAGTATTCAATCGCATTATTTTTATCTTCTTTTAATGCGGCGATGACTTCCTTAATCACTTCTAAAGGCGTGACTTCCTTATTTAAGTAAGCTTGATGGAGTTGATAAATTGTATATTCTAAATATTTTTTCATACGACCTTTGGCAATTTAATTTGTCCATCTTCCTTGCTATGAGCGTTTTTTAATGCATCTTCTTGTTTTAAAGGAGTTGATGGTACATCGTCCCTAAGATAATCAGTTGAACATTCAAATGGAAAAGTTGCTGGAGCATAACTATCAATGTCTTCATCATTACCAAGCAAAGACATCTGACGAATAATGATGTCAAATTCTTTTAAAAGCGTATCGTATTCTTCATCTAACATATCGAAGAGCAAACGATTAGCAGCGTCTTTTAATATTTCTTTGGAATATTCCTTCATAGCCTAATTATTATTGCATTAATTTAGTTTTTTTAAAAGAGTTATCTTAATAGATAAAATATTAAAAATAATGAATGACTAAAAACTATCTAATTAATTGCAAAAATTCATCTTCCGATAAAGTTTTTACGCCTAACGAATGAGCCTTATCCAATTTTGAACCTGCTTCTATGCCATAGATAACATAATCGGTGTTTTTAGAAACAGAACCAGCTACAATAGCCCCTAAATTTTCTAATAATTCTGTCGCTTCTTTTCGACCATAACTAGATAAAGTACCGGTCAAAACGACTTTTTTACCACTAAAGAATGTGTTTTCTTGTGTTTCTTCTCCTAAATAATTAAAATTCAAACCGTCTTCATGGAGTTTTTGAATTAGAAGTCGATTATCATCATTTAAAAAATATTCAACAATCGAATGGGCCAAAACTGGACCGACATCTTTAATTTTAAGTAAATCATCGATTGTCAAATTAAAGAAGGCATATAATTCGCGATATTTTTTTGCGAGCGTTTTCGCCATTTTCTCACCGACTTCTTTAATGCCTAAACCAAATAACAATCTTTCTAGTGATTGTTTTTTGCTTTCTTCAATCGCGTTTAGTAATTTATCGATTGATTTATGTGACCAACCATCAATTTGAATAATTTCATCGCGATGTTGATCTAAATGGTAAATGTCATCAATATTTTTAATAAATCCTTCATTAAAAAATAATTCAACGGCTTTTTCACCCAAGCCTTCAATATCCATCGCAGCGCGGCTAGCAAAATGAATTAAGGATTCAAGTTTTCTAGCAGGGCAACTCTTGTTTAAACAAAAGTGCATCGCATCAATTTTAGTTAAAGGATGAGAACAAATGGGGCAAGTATCAATCATTTTAAAAGTTTCAAGCTCTTGGCTTCTTCTTTCTTTTAATGCGCGAACAACTTCAGGAATGACATCCCCAGCCTTTCTAATGACAATATAATCGCCAATTCTTAAATCTTTTTCCTTAACAAAATCTTCATTATGAAGAGTTGCTCTTTGGACAGTTGAACCAGCAACAAAAGTTGGAGTAATAACGGCATTGGGGGTAATTTTACCAGTTCTACCAACAGTAAAAATAATATCTTCTAATTTAGTTACTACCTCGGTTGGTGGAAATTTATAAGCAATAGCCCAACGAGGTGTTTTGGCCGTAAAACCCAACTTTTTATAATATTCAAATTTATTAACTTTTATAACTATACCGTCAATATCATATGGTAAATCTTCGCGTTTTGCGGTGATTTTATCAATATAGGCAAAGACTTCATCAATACCATGAGCAATACATCTTTCTTTATTGACGACAAATCCTAATTTTGTCAAATAATTTAAGGCATCACTATGCGTGGTAATTTCTAATTCTTCAGCGTTCACTAAATAATACCAAAAAGCACTTAATTTTCTACTAGCAGCAATTTTAGAATCGAGTTGACGAATCGAGCCCGCGGCTGCATTACGGGCATTAGCAAACAAAGGTTCATCGTTTTCTTTACGAACATTGTTTAAAGAATTAAGTGCGGCTTTACTCATATAAACTTCCCCGCGAACTTCTATAGAGCGCCTATCATTAATATGAGGTGGAATTGACTTAATTGTTAAAACATTATTTGTGACTATTTCTCCTTCATCCCCATCTCCGCGCGTCGCAGCATAAAGTAATTCACCGTTTTCATAAACTAGCGACATCGCCAAACCATCGATTTTTAATTCGCAAACATAATCAACTTTTTTAACGCCTAAAATATCACGAACGCGTTTATCAAAATCTCTCAAGTCGCTTTCATTAAAAGTGTTGCCTAAAGAAAGCATTGGTCGTACATGTTTAATTTTTTCGAACTTATCTAAAACTTTGCCACCGACTCTTTGAGTTGGACTTAAAGGCGAGGCAAATTCAGGATATTCTTTTTCTAAATTACTTAGTTCATTAATTAATTTATCATATTCACTATCAGGAACGGTTGGGTTATCTAAAACATAATATTCATAGTTGTATTGCTCTAATGTTTTTGTTAATTGAGCGATTCTTTCTTTAACATCCATTATGCTCTTCCTCCCTTTGTTAGACTAATATGGTCAGCGCGAATAAGTTTACGACCAACATTATCAAAATTTATCGTTAAAACATCATCATCAACCTCAAGTACTACTCCGCGACCAAAGGTTAAATGTGAGCAAATATCCCCTACTTTCCAATCAGTTATTCCGTTTGTAGGTCGAATATTTTTGACTGGTTCTTCAATTTCGTCATCGCCTGATTCGTCTTTTAAGAAACTAAATGCGCGTTTATCTTGAAAACGATTGAAGGAAAATAATGATGAATCGTTTGAGCGTTTCGCTAATTTTAAACCTCCCTCACTAAAAAAACGCGAAGGGATTGATCTAGAATCTAACACAAATGAATATGATTGATTGCTAGTGACATATAAAGCTTTTTTTGCTCGCGTAAAAGCTACATAACATAATCGCCTTTCTTCTTCTAAACCATCATGACCATGTTCAAGCATTGTCTTTTCGCTAGGAAAAACGCCTTCGACCATATTTACAACAAAAACATAATCAAACTCCAATCCTTTAGCGACATGAACCGTCATTAATAGCACTTTGTTTTGGTCATCAATTTCGTCTTGGGCGCTTTCTAAAGTCACATTTTGCAAATACTCATTCAATCCTTCGCCGGGATTTCTTTTTAAGAAGTCGCGAATATCGCTCAACAATGTAATGACGTTTTCTAGACGTTCGCTATCATCATCTTTTTCATAAATTTCATAATATCCAATCTCTTTCAAAAATGATTCAAGTATTGGAATGCAATTATCACTATCTAACGCTTTAATCTTCGTTTTTAATTTTTCTAAGTCTTTAATTAACAATTTAAGCAAGGATGTTTGGCGAGGCTTTAAAACTGAAACATCATCAATGTCTAATGATTGAATATACTCATAAATTGATTGATTGATTTCATGGCAGTGTTCTCTTAAAGCGCGAAGGGATTGTTCGCCTATCCCTCGCCGCGGAACATTGATAATTCTTTCAAAAGAAATATCGTCTTTTTCATTAAATAATAATCTAAAGAAAGCAAGAACATCTTTAATCTCTTTACGTTCAAAGAACTTAACCCCACCATAAATCGCATAAGGAATATTGTTCGAAATTAATTCTTTTTCAAAAGGCAATGTTAAATAAGCAGCTCGATATAAAATAGCGATGGTTGGATTATTATCACGATGTTCTTTTAAAATGTTTTTAATATTATCAATAACATAGTGAGCTTCTAACTCTTTTGAAAAGGCTAAAAAGGTATTAACGCATCCTTTCTCTTTATTATTGGTAAATAAATCTTTTGGCACTCGTTTGTCATTTTTCTTAATTAGCGTATTAGCGACATCGAGAATTTGACGTGATGAACGATAATTTTCATTTAAAATAATCGTTTCAACATTTGGGAAAACTTTCACTAAATCTAATATGATGTTTTGATTAGCGCCCCTCCATGTATAAATTGTTTGATCGGAGTCACCCACGACATATAAATTAGTATCATCATTCATTAATAGTTTTACTAGTTCATATTGAACATCATTTGTATCTTGAAATTCATCAATTAGGATATTTGTGATACTTTTACGGCGTTTTTCTCTAACTTCTGGAAATTCTTTTAAAATCTTAATGCTATAGAGCAATAAATCATCAAAATCTAAAGATTGCGTACGATTTTTGTAATTTTCATAAGCGACAAAAAATCTATAACAATCCTTGGTAGTTTGATCATCGTCACTTTTAATTAAAATATCGTCAGGAAATTTACCTTGACATTTACTAGTAGCAATATACTGAGTAGCAATTTTAACGATGTCATCATTTTTTCTTAAGCCAAATTCAACCGCTATAGTTTTGATAATTTGATTTTGGTCATCTTCATCCAAGATTGTAAAGGTCGACGGATAACCTAAATGATATATTTCTTGCCTTAAAAAACGCGCGCAATAAGAATGAAAAGTAGAAACGCTTATTAGCGACGCATAACCTCCTAAAATACGAGATACTCTCTCTTTCATTTCGTTGGCAACTTTATTAGTAAAAGCAATTGCAACAATTGATTGAGGATTGATGTTTTTCTCACCAATTAAATAGGCAAGACGATATGTTAAGACGCGGGTTTTACCAGAACCAGCGCCTGCAATAATTCTTAAATATTGGGCATTACTAGTTACTGCTTGATATTGTTGCTGATTAAGTAATTTTTTATAGTTCATAGCCTTTTTACCTAGTTTCATATTGTAGCATAAACCGTCGTTTCATTTAAGGCTATTTAAATAAATTTGCTGAGAAAATTAGATGTTTAGTTCATTTAAAATTAAGATATCACCTGCGAGGTTTTTTTCGATAGTTTTGTTATTAATTTTAATCAAAGAAGGATAACCAACAATATAAAGATTATCTAAAGAAGATATTCCAATCGTGCTCGAGATATTTTCAGCATATTTAATTTCGCGTGGTTCATTTAAAAAATAAATGTTTTGATGTTGTAATGCATAGGCAATTACTCTATCTTTTATTTCGTTGCATACAGGACACCACGACGCATAAAAATAAATATAATATGTTAATTTATCAATGAGAAATATTTCTTCAAATGGAATAAAAAAGGAAGCAACATCTTCATAAGAATAGGATGTTTCATTAAAACTGTCCTCACTTCTAGATTCATCATAAGCAAAACTAGGGAAGACGGTAGAGGCACAACTATCGACACTTATAAGAGCAATTATGCAAGGAAGAGCAAATAAACTAATTTTCATACACATATTTAATAGAAAGAAAAATTTATTTTGTGTCGCTTAAAATAAAATTTTATAAAATTAAATAGATGCAGTTATTTAAAAAGAAGGAAACAATCATTCAAAACTTAACATTTATGGCTATTATGGCGGTAATTAATCTATTAATTGCTGTATTAATTGCCTTCACTTCGTTTATTGCTGTTTTTTTAATTTTGTTTTTACCTTTAATTAACACATTAGTGGCTTATTACACTAAAGCTCGCTATTATCCGATATATATTTTTGCATCACTTGGATTAACGATTGTTGCTACTTTGTGGAATATTGATACAACTATTTTTTATGTTTTGCCCTCTTTATTAATCGGATTTCTTTTCGGCTTATTTGCTAAGTTTAAAATTAATCCGACATTCACAATATTATTATCAGCTTTTATTGAATTGGGTTTTTACTACTTAGGTATCTATTTCGTCCATCTAATAAGTGGTGTTGATATCATTGAGTCGCTAGTAGATATTTTTAATATCGAGATGGCTACAATTAAGATATATTTTCCAAGTATTTTACTAATTATCTCTTTAATTCAAATCTATCTTTCATATTTAATTATTTATAATGAATTTAAACGCTTTGAAAAAGATTTGTTTCTAATTAAAGAGGGCAAAATAATTCAATATTTACTCGACTTAATCTTGGTTATCTTAATTATAATAGGTTATTTCTATAGTCTAACCTTGGCTTATATTGCTTTGGTGACTTTTTATTATTTCGCAATTATTTCAATAATTATGGCAATAATGAATATTCAAAAAATTAAATTGATTATTTTTTCTTTTAATATTCTTTTAAGTATTTTTGTTTTTGCATTCTTTTATCAACATCTTCCCCCTAATAGCGGCTTGATTTTATTAGGCGTTTATCCATTGAGCGTTGAAATAACCGATTCAATCGCCTATATCTTGAACAAGCATAAAAGAGATAATAAAATAAAAAAAGGTAAAGAAAATGACTAATTTTTTTAAAACATTTGGTATGGGAGTCTTATATATTGTATTGCTACCTTTCATCATTCTTTATCTTTTACTTTACGCTTTATTTTGTTTGGTAATGTTTATTTTTTCCTCGATTAAAGCCTTGATACTTTTTTTAACCGGTCGCAATCTATTTAAAGAATTTCCAGAAGACAAAAAAGCAAAAGAAATATTACTTCTTAAAGAGAACCAAGTAAAAGAGACGCCATCTCCCGAACAAAATATATCAAACACCACAAATAACACAACAACTACCACAAATAACTATTATCAAACACAAAATTATTATCAAACGCAGCAAAACGCCTTTGTAAATCCTAATGACTTTATGAATGCAACAAAATACCAAAATTTTGCCAATCAACAAAATCAATCACAACTAGAAAATAGAGTTGAAGCAATCGACCAACAAGAATACAACTCTTTAACTTACTCCGAAGAGAAAAACTTGCAAGAGAAATCAGAAATCAAACGCCCTGAATTTCTCGACCAAGAAATAAAAGAGATTTTAAATGAAAGTAAGGAGGAAAATAAATGATGATTAATCTTATCACTTTAACCGAGAACGATAAACGCTTAATCATTTTAATCTTCCTCATTTTTATTCTCATATTTGTCATTGCTGGATATCTAGGTTTACTAATAAAAAAAATAATGAAATTTCAATCGAAGAAAGCAGATACATTAGTTCATGATGTTGTCAAGGCCGGCGTTATTAGTGAACGCAAAAAACTATTCATCTTCGGTATGAAGAAAAATAATGCTTTATTACTTAAAGAAGCCTGGATTCCGTTTTTAATAATGCTAGTGGCCTCGTTAGCTATAATTTTATATTGTGCAATAAGCGGCAATTGGAATGTCAATATTTTTGATTATCATAAAGAAGGCATTGGAACACTATTTTTCCTCCCAGATTTTGCTAAGGCTAGTTACACAACCGTCTTTGGAATGCGCGTTTTAGCCGATTGGCCACCACTATTAAATGAACCCCATTTTGAAGTGGAGGCTTTAGGTTCATATATCTTTTTCTTTGGAATGCTGATCGGAGGAATATGGTTTTTAATTAATGTCCAAGCTTATATGGCGCGCACTCATCGCCTATATAAAATTGCCCATAATGTTTTTGAAAAAAGTTTAGATAATTTTGGTGGCATGGCTGAAAATAAGCCTTATGAAGAGGTACCATTATCTAACGAAGCTAGCAACAATCAAAATGATAATGAAAATAAAAAATAATCCGTTTTTGCGGATTATTTTATTAAAAATACTTACTATTTTATCTTTTAATATATTGCCCTTCTTCTTTTGAGATAAGAATTTTACCATCCTTAAACGCTAGTTTACCATGAACATATACTTCTTCTATCGTGCCTTTATAAGAAACATCTTCCCAAATAGAATTATCTTCATTAGAATAAGTATCTTTATTGTGATAAATGTGCTTACCATTAGGATTTAATATAATAATATCAGCGTCTTTGCCAACTTCAATATCCCCTTTATTTTTTAAATTGAAAATTTTAGCAGGATTATGAGAAACTAGTTCAACAGCTTTTGATAAACTTAAACGGTTTTTTAAAGCGGCAGAAATTACAAAACGATAAAGATTTTCTACGCCATCACACCCATTAGGTGTTTTCGTAAAATCATTATCACCCCAGGCTTTTTCACTAAGTTTAAACGGACAATGATCGGTGGCAATAACATCAATATAATTTGTCCAAATAGCTTCCCATAAAGCTGTGCGACTTTCTTTACCCTTGATTGATGGAGAACAAACATATTGAGCAGCGCGTTCGCTTTGATAAACATCATTAGTAAAATATAAATATTGCGGACAAGTTTCCGCATAGACAATTTGACCATTATCTTTAGCATAAATAATTGCTTTAATACCATCTTTTGATGCGTTATGAACAATATAGATAGGAGCATCGACATCTTTGGCAATTTTTAAGGCTTTTTTTACGCCTAAAGTTTCTACTTCTTCATCTCTAGAAAGATAATGATACCAATTAGAAGTTTTGCCTTCTTTTAAAAATTGTTCGATTCTTTGATCGATGAGATCGCAATCTTCACAATGGACATTGACTAAAATATCGTTTTCTTTACCTAAACGAAGAATTTCCGCTAAAGTGATATCATCGACATTCATCTTTTCTTTTTTATAGACCATAAAGCATTTAATTGAAGAAACACCATAATCTTTTAAACGTTTGAATTCATCAGCAATATCTTCGTTAAAATCAGTAATAGCAATATGGAATCCATAGTCGACATAGGATTTATTTTTCGCTAACTCTTTGCGGTGATTTAAGATTTCTAATAAAGTATCACCGCGTTTTTGAATGGCATAATCAATGTAACAAGTAACGCCTCCTGCTAAGGCCGCTAAAGAACCAGACTCATAGTCGTCGCTTGAAATAGTCCCACCAAAGGGCATAGCAAAGTGCGTATGCGCATCAATTGCTCCCGGCATAATATATTTGTCTTTTGCATCGATAATATTATCGAAGCCTACTGGCGAAATATATTCGGCAATTTCAGTAATTTTTTTATCACAAAAGGCCACATCTAAGCGTGCAATTTTATTATAAAAAACAATGTAACCATTTTTAATTAAAGTCTTCATATTTAGAGATTAATAACCAAAAAGATAATTTCAATAATGATAAAAATAAGCAAAAGAATATTGAGTGTTAAAAGAATAAAGAAATAGCGTTTTGTTCTTTTATCAGAATACTCTTTTTTCTTTAATTCTTTTTCATCAGCAACATCTTGGTTAACATTTTTGTCTTCGAAATTATCCATCAGTATACCTTTCTATCAAAATTAATATTTAATTGGATCAGAAGTACGTGGAAAGGGCTGAACATCGCGAATATTATTAACCCCAGTTACATACATTAATAAACGATCAAAACCAATTCCAAAGCCAGAATGATAAGGACAACCATATTTGCGAAGCTCCAAATACCATTCTAAACCTTTGAGGTTATCAAGTTCTTCCATACGAGCCTTTAAAACATCATAACGTTCCTCTCTTTGTGAACCCCCAACAAGTTCGCCAACATAAGGAACGAGCAAATCGCAATTTGCAACGGTTTTGCCATCATCATTTTGACGCATATAAAACGCCGTCATATTTTTAGGATAATTAGTAACAAACACTGGTCCCCCAATAACTTTTTCAGTCAAGTATCTTTCGTGTTCGCTTTGGAGTCCTTCGCCCCACTTAATATTTTTATTTTCAAAATCATATCCGTTTTTAATAGCGGTATGAATATGCTCTATTGCCTCAGTATAAGTTATGCGCTTAAATTCAGAATCTTTGACATGCTCTAAGCGTTTAATTAAATCTTTGTCAACTTGGGTATTAAAAAAGTTTAATTCGTCTCGGCAATTTTCTAAAACATAATTGATGCAATATTTAACACATCCTTCAATGACGTCCATATTATCATTTAAATCCGCAAAAGACATTTCTGGTTCAATCATCCAAAATTCTGAAGCATGTCGCGTCGTGTTAGAATGCTCGGCGCGAAAAGTTGGACCAAAGGTATAAACATTGCGATAAGCAAGGGCAAAAGCTTCAACATGAAGTTGGCCAGTAACGGTTAAAACAACAGGCTTACCAAAGAAAGCAGCAGGATTTTTATCTTTAGTTACAACTGAAAAGGTTTCACCCGCTCCTTCAGCGTCATTACAAGTAATTAAAGGAGTATGAACATACATAAATTCATTCATTTGAAAATAGGAATGAATTGCCATCGATAAAGCATTGCGAACGCGGTAAATGGCTGTTGATAAATTAGAGCGAACGCGTAAATGAGCAATTGAACGTAAAAATTCAACGGAATGGAACTTCTTTTGCAAAGGATAATCTTCACTAACATCAGCGACAACATTACCATCAAAGGCATGAATCTCAAAAGGTTGTTTATTGTTAGGCGTTAATACTAAACTACCGGTAATTGCTACCGCTGCTCCTCGTTTCATTCCCTTATATGTTTCATATAATTCATCACTTTTTTCTTTGGAATAAACTATTTGAATATTGCGAAAACTAGTTCCATCATTCAGCTCTAAAAAACCAATCGAGCCGTTATCGCGATTGCTGCGAACCCAGCCTTCAATATTTAAATAATTATCTAGCAATTCTTTTCTTGCGTCTTGGTGATGCTCACATTCGCATTCTAACGCTTCATATATGTCGCAAACATAGACACTATATACTTTCTTTTCGTCCATCGTTTTACCTCCAAAACCAATTTATATTATAAATAAAATTATTATTTTATTAATAGTTAAAACTTATCGTAATCTTCAATTGGCCAATTTGAATCAGCACTGATAGATAGCGAACAAGTTAAACCTCTATGGTAGAGATGTTCAGCAAGTTTAGCTATCATCGCAGCGTTATCGCCAGTCATAGATAAGGGCGGAATAATTAGCTCAATACCACTAGAAGAAAATAAGCGAATCATTTCATCTCTCAAATAAGAATTAGCTGAAACACCGCCCGCTAAAACAATTTGTTTAATATCATATTTTTTAGCAGCCTTTAAGGTTCGATCAACAATCATCTTAATCGCCACATTTTCAAAAGAACGACACATATCATTGACGCGAATTTCGTTACCTCTTTGCTTTTCGTTGTTAACTAAATTAATAACGGCGGTTTTTAAACCACTATAAGAAAAATCTAAGGAGCCATCATGTAGTGGTAATGGTAGCTCATAGGTATCTTCTCCTTCTTTAGCTAAACGATCAATTATCACGCCGCCAGGATAAGATAAGCCGAGAGTTCTTGCAACTTTATCAAAGCATTCACCCACCGCATCATCACGAGTTTCTCCAATTATCTCAAAAGACAAATGTTCTTTCATGTAAACTAATTCAGTATTCCCGCCACTAACAACGACAGATAGAAGAGGGAACTTAAGTTCATTATTAAATTCATTCGCATAAATATGACCCGCTAAATGGTGAACAGGAATTAAAGGCTTGTCATAGAGCATCGCTAAAGTTTTTGCCACTTGCATTCCAATATGCAAAGCACCAATTAGACCAGGGCCTCTAGTAAAGGCGTAAGCATCAATGTCTTCTAAAGTGATGTTCGCGCTTCTTAAAGCTTCATCTAAAACATATAATATATTTTCAGCATGTAAGCGCGAAGCAACTTCAGGCATAACACCACCAAAAATTTGATGGGCTTTAATTTGACTAGAGATGACATTACTTAAAAGTTTGCCATCACTAATAATTGCAATACTCGTTTCATCACAACTAGATTCAATCGCTAAGATTTTCATTTTTCACCAATTAAATCCTTCACTAAATATAAGGCATCCTCGCCATCACTATAATAATGTTTTTTGTTAACAATAAACTGATAACCTAACTTTTCATAAAACTTAATAGCGCCGCTATTAGAAGCGCGCACTTCTAAAGAAATATACTCACACTTTTCTATTTTGCTAGTTAATTTCTTTTCCATCTCCTCCATGAGCATTTTGCCATAGCCTAAACGACGAAATTCATTTTTAATGCATATTTGGACAATCGTTGCGGTCGTAAACATATCGATATAACTTAAGAATCCGATTAATTCTTTATTTAAAAATAAAAGCAAATATTTGTTCGATTGATTATTTTTTAAAGAAAAAAGAATATCTTCTTTCTTCCAAGCTTCTTTAAAACTAGCAATCTCTAAAGCATATATTTCATCAAGATAATTAACATCACCCTCAATAATCTCTAAATGCGAATTTGGGACATTATATTCCTTTAAATAAATAGGTTTTAAGGCAAAAATATTTTTTACTAAATACTTAGGATTAAAACCATCTAACAAATTTTGAATTGCATCATAACTCGCGCTTTTTAAATTAAATAAATAAGCATCACCACTAAGGAGATATGTTGGATGTGATTCGATATATTTTCTTGCTTCAATAAGCGAAATAACACAAGGCTCTACCAAAATATCTTCACCATCATAAACAGCAAAATAAACTCGTTCTGCGCGAGCGTTTAATAAACAAATAGTTGGTTTTTGCGGTATTTTTAATAAAGATAATGAGCTGATCGCAAAAAGAGGAATTTTTAGTGAATAAGCTAAAACCTTCGCAACTATAATGCCAATTCTAACGCCTGTATAAGAGCCTGGTCCTATCCCAACAATAATGTTAGATAACTCTTTTTTTCTAAGATTATTTCTTTTTAAAATATGTTCTATTTCTAAAACCATCGTTTCACTTTGCCTTAAAGAGGCGTCATAAACAATTTTATCGAGCAATATACCATCCTTACTAAGAAGGACAAATAACAATTTATTAGAAGAATCGAGATATAGATTATAACCCATTATTAACTAACTCCTTAAAAAAATCTTGATAGAAATTATGGCGATCGATAAAAATAAATTCACGATGTTCATCATCGATAATTTTTATATAAATTTCTAAATGTTTATTTGGAATAATATCAGCAATAAACTGTGGCCACTCGATAAAACATAAGCCATCGCTTTCAATATATTCCTCTAATCCTAAATCGTGATTATTGTCTTCTAAGCGATAGGCATCAATATGATAAATATGCGGTTGAACATCAAAGTAGCATTTTAAAATATTAAAAGTGGGTGATATGACCTTACCTTGATAATTTAAAGCTTTGAGACAACCTTTGACAAAAGTTGTTTTCCCTGCTCCTAAATCGCCAGAAAGGGTGATGACATTGGGTATAGAAAGATTGTCAATGAGTAGTTTAGCTAGCTTTTCTGTCTCTAATAGATTTTTAATAATAATTTTATGTTCCATATTTATAAGCCTTTGAAACTAAATTATTATATAATAATTTTGATATGATGTTGATAAATAAAGTAATTATTGTTGGTGGCGGACCAATCGGCCTATATTTAGCTAGTAAATTAGAAGAGAGAAAGGAACCTTATATATTATTTGAAGCAACGTCTTCTTTAGGTGGTCAAATAACAAATTTTTACCCAATTAAGGAAATAGTAGATATTGATGGCTTCCCTTCTATTAATTCAAGTGATTATATTAAATTTCTTATAAATAAAATTAATTTGAATAATGTTCGTTTTAATTCGATGGTGACATCAATTATAGACGAGGAAGAATATGCGACAATTCAAGTCAATCATACAAAGGAGTATCGCGCTTTAAATATTGTCCTTACGACTGGTTTAGGCTTTCCCACTCCTCGAACGCTTGAATTAGAGGGCGAAAAGAAGGCAACAAATATTTTTTATAGCATCAAAGATTTTTCAATATTTAAAAATAAAACTGTTTTAGTGTTTGGGGGTGGTGATTCCGCCTTAGATTTAACAAAAGAAATATATCGATATACGCATCATCTATCTTTAATTCATCGCCGCGATGAATTTCGTGGAAATAAAAAGACAATAGAAAACTTAAAGGATTTAAAAATCTATTTATCTTATGTCCCCTGCTCGATAAAAATAAAAAATAGTGTATGCAAAAAAATTATTATTAAAAATATTAAAAACGATGAGTTGTTGGAATTAGAATGCGATTATGTTGTGGTTAATTATGGTTCAATTCCATCAAAAAATCAATTGACTTTACCTCATGATAAATTAGGCTATATAGTCGATAGTAAATATCGAATATCTAAGCATATCTATGGAGCGGGAGACGCTATTAATTATCCCGATAAAAAAAGAAGAATTGAACCTGGCAATAAAGAGGTTTTAGAAATATTAAAACAAATAAAATAATGCGGTTTTAACGCAAAATACACCGCAAAAATAAAATATTTAATCTCTTTCAAACTTGCGAAAATATTGACGAATTTTATTATCGTCAAAAGGAAAAACATGATTTTGAATTAATTGATATACGTGGCTTACTGCCTCGGTTAAGATGTTACGGATGTCTTCATTATAGCCGAGTAATTTCGCATGTCGCTTATATTCTCCAACATCTAATAAACGCGTTGAACCATCGCCAAATAATTTTATATCTAAATCATAATCAACAAATTTAATAAAGCCGCGATCATAAATAGAGGGCGAAGCAATATTAACATAATAAGTAATCGTGCCATCATTTTTAAACATTGCAATTACATTAAACCATTCTGTTTTAGAAAAGATAAATAAGGATGGCTCTTTCGTGTGCCATCTTCTGCCATTATTTTCGATTACATAAGAGCGACTAGAGGCTAAAACATAATATTGTTCATCATCTAAAACAACATAATTATGCGACCAAAGACGATGAAAAGCTCCATCGTGTTTAAATGCCTTTATTCTAACCCATTCACCAGTAATGTCTTTCATTTACTTATTGAGCAATCTAATAAGGCGGAGCATGACATCAATGTCATGTTTAAATTGTTTTAAGGGTCGAACCTCAATGGCGTTTTGAAGCGGTAAAACCATCAAAGAATCATCATAACCTAATCCAGCATATAATTTACCATTCTTTAAGCAGACAAAAGCGTCAATTAAATCTTTGTTAGGTTTTAGCTCCAAAAAAGTTTTTTTGCATTTGGAATTAAAAAACTTTTGATAATTCTTATCGCTAGAATAAATAATCATGCGATCATCTTCATATGAAACATTTAAATCATCAACTTTTGTCGGAGGAATAGAACGGGCATCACCTTTTAAATAAATAATAGTTTTGGTTTCTAAATCATAACTTGCTGGTGCTCTAAAATACTTTCCAACAAAGACAGGAATTAAACGTTTTTCATATTTCACTGAACCTGCCGCATCACACATAAAGATTGGTAAATCATCATATTTAAACGAGACTAGAGCTCTAGAGCCGACATTAACAATATTTTGGTAAACGTCGCTTTCTAAAAAATCGATAGTTTCAATCTTCTTATGAGCATCAACCAAAAAATCATCATATGTATAACCTTCGGTTATGTATTTATAAGTTAAATTATAATATTCGATGAAATATTTTTTCATCTTTTTATTTAAAACAACGCGCATAATCACTGAATAAGCGATAAAGATAACTAAAGATATGACATACATTGAAATAATTACCGAAAGATCAAAATCCCATAACGCCGAACCAATCGAAGCAAAGATAATAATTATTAACGCAACCGCAGCAACTGCCCATTGTAAATATCTTTGGATTTTATAAAACTTCAAAAATTTCTTACGATAATTTTCAAATTCAATAAGATAATCACTGTCAATAGGTAAAGGAGGTTCCTCCTCTTCAACTTCATCTTTCTGCTTATCGTTTTCGTTAGAAATAGTTTTTGCTAACTTATCGTCAATTGTTTCTTTATTTTCCTTAGCTTCTTCTACTTCCTCAGATTGCGAGAGGCTTTTAGAAGTTTTCTCATCTACTTCTTGATTGTTCTCATTAATATTCTTTTCTTCATTTGTTAGCATAAATAACCCTCTTTGATTAACTTAAATAATTATATTGCCTAAAAATGATGAAAAAAACAATTATTGTTTTTAATTCTTTAAATATTTGTTAACTTTCAAATGATGTGAGACTTTTTAGTCCTTGCTCACCTCTTATTTTAATTAAATCGTTTTTAAGTTCAATTTCTATTTCGTTTGGAGTCTTACATTTAAGGATAAATCTAGGCATGTTGTTATATCTTTTATT
>CASFSG010000021.1 GCA_949297305.1 uncultured bacterium | reverse complement strand
TTATTTAAATGATGGATTTTATAATTCCTTATTTAATGAATTTGATCGACAAAAAGTAGTTAATCACTTAACTGATAATCAAGCTTCTTCGACGCGAGATGTTTTTGAAATGCGTTCCGATGGTAAGTCTAATCCGTATATATGTGCAGATACTAATGATTACGTTATTTACTTGCATATGTTAATTTTGATCAAAATGATAGCTATCAAGGTCTTTTAAATGCTCCGCAATTAAGAAAAGCTTTAACTAGTGATCATTGTCAAATGCTAATGAATAATAATGTAGAAACTAATAATTATGGTGAGTATTGGACACGCTCACCAAATAATGAAGGAAACGGTAACAAAGTTAGCTATGTTAGTGCCTCTGGTTCTTTACTAGGTGGCAAAGATGCTAAAAATATTTTAGGTATTAGCCCAGCCATTACGGTAAACTTCAATAAATAAAATCTTAATAGTTTTCAAAGTATTTAAAATTTAAAATATTTGTTCATTTACTTTATCAATTAAGATTTATATTAAATTAATTTAATATCGCTTGATTTAAAGATTAATTCTTTCTATACTTTAAAAGTATTTTAACAAGTTAGGAGACTCAAAATATATGGCAAAAATAATGGCAGTCAATGCTGGTAGTTCATCATTAAAATTTAAATTGTACGAGATGCCTAGCGAAGAAGTAATTACCTCAGGCATCGCTGAACGAATTGGACACGATGATGCTATTTTTACAATTAAGTACCAAAACGAAAAAGATACAAAAATTTTACCTATTAAAAATCATTCGGTAGCGGTCGATTTGTTATTAAAAGCATTAATTGAAAAGGAAATCGTCAAGGATATTCATGAAATTAAAGCTTTAGGCCACCGCATCGTTCAAGGGGGTAAATATTTTTCGCAATCAGTAATTGTTAACGAAGATGTCGTTAATAAAGTGCGTTCTTTGATTCCGTTAGCCCCTTTACATAACGAAGCCCATTTAATTGGTTATCAAGCTTTTAAAGATGCTTTGCCAGAATCATTAAATGTCTTCACTTTTGATACTGCCTTCCATCAAACGATGGCGGAAGAAGATTATTTATTCCCAATTCCCTATGAACTATCGATTAAATACGATTGTCGACGTTATGGCGCGCATGGGACGAGTCATAAATATTTAGCCCATGAAGGCCAAAAATATTTAAAAAAAGGTTCTCTTAACCGCATCATTTCTTGCCATATTGGCTCAGGTGCTTCTTTAAGCGCAATTAAAAATGAAAAATGTCTTGCGACATCGATGGGTTTAACACCATTAGGCGGTGTGATGATGGGAACAAGAACTGGCGATTTAGATCCATCGGTGATGGATTATTTATGCCGGATGGAAAATAAATCTGTCAGCGAAATGTATCAAATATTTAATAAACAAAGTGGTTTTTTAGGTGTTAGTGGCGTTTCAAATGATTCTCGCGATATCATCGATGCGGTTAATCAAGGTAATCCAAGGGCGATTATCGCTGATAAATTATTCATTCGCCGCATTTTAGACTACATTGGTCAATATTATGTTCGTTTAGGTGGGGTCGATTTAATCATTTTCTCGGCTGGGATTGGTGAAAACGCATCTTATTACCGGCAAAAAATTTGCGAGGCTTTAAAAGATTCTTTAAGCGTCATCATCGACAATAATAAAAACGAAGAGATGATTCGCGGAAAAGAAGGCTTAATTTCAACGAATGAATCGAAGGTACAAGTTGCCGTCATTCCAACTGATGAAGAAATCATGATTGCTCGTGATACTTATGCTTATTTTGCTAATAAAAATATCGAATAAAAGCAAAATATATGAATTTCACTATTTAAAATTAAAAACTATTGACAACTTAATAATTAATTATTACTCTTGAATAAACTTTTGTTAAACAAAAGGGTAATTTGACAAATTGGAGGTCATCATAATGAATAAAATAATCTTAAAAGTTGCACCGATTGCCTTAGTTGGTGTATTTACCTTAACGGGTTGTCCTAAGGAAGAATCAAGTTCCGCTAGTGAAAATTATAACGATTTTATCAATTCGCTTAGTGACGGGGCTTTAAGCGAGCAAAATATCATCGTTTTAGAAACTAACGATAATATTCAAAACGGTTTTCTCAATCATGATTTCCGTTCGCAAACAATCGACATCGATTATAATGTCGAACCTACTATGATCAATCCTGGCTTTGAAAGTCAAGCCGTTTATAAAGAAGACCGCACTGATACTATCACCTTTTATCAAAATGATATTATCGAGGTGACGGGCGATGTCTTATATCGACCTTGGGACGGCGTTACACCTGGTGGCGAACAAGGAATTGATGGGGGCTTTGGTCCTGCACAAGACTATATCTATGAAGAAGTTATTTACGCTGACCAAGCAAACAATAAATTAAATGCTACTTATACCCAAGATGGCGACGCAAGTAATCCTTTATCATTCCATAAATCAATCGATTTTGATTGGACGATTTATGATGCAATGTATCGTCGTAATGATTCAGGCGAAACATTTACTTCTTATCATGATGGCATCAATGAATTAATTGACGCTTATTCCCAACAACTCGCCCCAGAAAATGTTATTACTAATAAAGTGGCGACGAAAACGACCGATGATGCTGGCGTAGTTACCGTCGAATTAGATTATGATGTCAGTTTGGAAGTTTTGCCACTATTCACCTGCACTATTTGGGGCAGTGATTATGAATATATGTACTGTATCCGCGATTATCAAATGGGTTATTCTTATAAGATTGTCGATGGAAAAATTACCGATATGTCCTTCCAAAGCTTATCGTTTAGAGAACGCCTCTACTACGATTTAAATGAAATACCAGTAAGCGAATTAGGGACAGATTATGATATGGATAATCCTTCTTTAACACCTGAAGATATCGCCTTACTTGATTTGCGTGAAATTCCTTCAAGCGAACAATATATTTGGAACTGGGAAGAATATTCTTTCCATTACGAATATGGCGAATTAGAAGAATATAATAAAACGATACCTGATGCATCTAGTTATCGTGTCGCTGACCAAACAGATGTGGGCGATGGCGTCTTCTATGATTTAACCATCGATATGACATCATTCTAATTAATAAATAATATTTATATGATAAATAAAAAGGCGGAAACGCCTTTTTATTATTATTAATAGAACAACAATCATTCTAATTCAGCAAATAAATCATATTCGGAACAATCAACAATTTTGATATGAACAACTTCGCCAAGTTTTAAATCTTTTTGCTTTACTAAATAGATATTGCCATCGACCCCATCTGGGGCATTAAAATATGAACGCACTAAATAATAATTTAAATTGGGGTCATCATTCACGACTAAGGCTTCCATTCTTTCGCCAATATGTTCTTTATTCTTTTGAAAAGAAATTTTCTTTTGTAAATTCATGAGGGTCTTTAGGCGCGCTAGTTTGGTCTTTTCATTGATTTGTTTAGGCAAGTTAAACGCGACAGTCCCTTCTTCTTTAGAATAAGTAAACGCTCCGAGATGATCAAACTTAACTTCTGAAATAAAATCGATTAATTCTAAAAAATCTTCCTTGGTTTCACCTGGATATCCCACGATAAAAGTCGAACGCAAAATCGCTCGTGGAATTGCTTCTTTAATTTTTTTAATAAGCGCTAAATAGCCCTCTTTAAAGCCATGGCGATTCATCGCTTTTAAAATGCGATTAGAGGCGTGTTGAAAAGGTAAATCGAAATATGGCATGATATTGGGATATTTTTTCATTGTAGCAATAAATGGTAAATCGATCGCATCGACATATAAATAAAGTAAACGCACCATCAAAAAATTCATTTTAGCAATCTCTTCTAAAAGATCTTCGATGCGATAATTATCATATAAATCGATACCATAATGTGAAGAATCTTGTGAAATTAAGATAATTTCTTTTACCCCTTTAGCTTTTAACCACTTAGCTTCGAATAAAATATCTTCTTTTTTTCTCGATCGAAAAGGACCTCTAATTAATGGAATCGCGCAGAAATAACAATGATTCGAGCAGCCTTCTGAAATGCGCAGATAGGCGCTATAAGGATGAGGAGGCAACAATCGATTCAGCGGGTTAAAAGGCATAACATTTTTAACCCCTAAAACTTCATTAATGATTTCGTTTAAACGATGATATTCATCGATTTTAACAAAATGAAGACGAGGATTATCAAAAGATTTTTCTAAATCTTTTTGGTAACGTTGCGATAAACAACCGATGACGAAAATCTCTTTTCGATATTGCTCGAGTTCACTGATGACATCAATCGATTCTTTCTTGCTATCTAAAATAAAACCGCAAGTATTGACGATGATAAAATCGGCTTCTGAAATATTTTGCGTAATTATAAATTCATCGAGTGGCAACATCCCTAAAACGATTTCGGAATCGATTTCGTTTTTCGCGCACCCTAAAGAAATTAAGCTTGTGCGATACATCCTTATCTTATCTTTACATCCCTAAACAAACGCTCATAAGGGAAGGATAATCGATAAAGGGATTGCGGTTACCTTGAATCGAATAAATGTATTCATTGCGACTTTTTTCGATGTCGCTGACGGGATCGCTTTCATTCCAATCTAATAATAAATCATAGATTTCCATTATCCCATAACCATCATAGAAAATAGAACCAAAGCCTAATGATCCAGTATATTGATTAGTAAGGCCACCATTTGCATCATTATAATGGACATAAACATACATTAAGATGCGTGCGACATCGCCTTTAAATTCGTCTTTAGGTTCATAGATACGTTGACTAGGACAAATAATTCCCGCCTCCTCGCCAGCTTCGAACAATGTTTCTTGGTCGGATGGATTATTTAAATCAGCAATCTCACCATAACCCCACGCCCAGTGAGCCGAATTGGTCGAAGGATCAGTTGGACGAATATGGTGAAGATCTGAACCAGCCCCTTTAGTGTCCCCACTGACATCTTTAAATAAACCATTAGATTTTGAACGCGGCCATACATGCTCGCGATTATAATTATAAGTTTTAGCGACACTACGACCAGACCAAAATAATTCTAAATTGCCGCTCTCATCTAGATCAGCACCAGCTTCGGAATATTCATAACACTCGTTATAGGTATTGTAATAAGTATGAGTTTCAATCATTAAATTATGTAATGAGATCGTGATATCGCCACTAGAAGCATTCTCGTCATAAATCATCGTTTTAGCATAATAGCCACCATAATCGCTAGGATCACCATCAAAAGTACTATAATCCGCGCGTTTAGGATTGCAACTTGATAATAAACACAAACTTAAAATTGCTAAAGTAGAGGAATAAATAACACTTTTCATCTCTTTTTCTCCTTAATTATAATCCGCAAATGGTCCTAGTTTGATCGCTAGCATTACCCCAAATGCGGCAAGCATATTCGGGATGATCGATAAAAGGATTGCGGTTAGCTTGGCTTGAAGCGTAAATAGCTTCATTACGTTGTTTTTCTCTATCTAAAACCGGATATTCTAAATTCCATTTTAATAAATCCGATAAACAACCCATTTGATTGAGACTACTAGGCGCGCTTTTTAAGTCCACTAGTTCAAGTTCTAAATAGCGAGTCGCAGTATAAAAAAGGATGCGCGCGATATCGCCTCGATAAGAGATATCACCGCCTTCAATTTTGGCTGGGTCAAAAACATTATTACCTTCTTCAGCATAAAAATAATTGGAACGATCAACATTTATCGAATATAAAGTTGGCCTAACCATATGCGGATCACTATAAGGTCCAGGAACATCTTCGCCATAAACTTTAAAACGCGATTGTGGCCAGACATGCTCGCGATTAATATCGTTAGAAGAAGTTCCCATTTGTCCCCAAGGTGACCACGTAACAACTTCGCCAGTATAAAAAAGAACGATTTCTTTTGGATAACCAGTAAAGGGATCAATCTCGCTATTAATAGAAGCGTCACTTGTCGCATAAATTCTCGCTAAGGAGGCATAATTCACTTGTTCAGTGTGACTAATAATTTCGTTGAGGGCCAATTTGAGTTCTTCGCCAAAATAAGAATCTTTAATTTTCGCATAATAATCTTGATTGCAACTATTTAAAGATAATAGGCCACCAAATAAAAGAGTGAAGGTGCTACCTAAACTAAATGCGCGATTAAATATTTTATTCTTTGACATCTTTTACCTTCTTACTAGGGACGACAACACCCATATATATTATAATAAATATCAAATAGATTGCTACGCTTATTGCGGCAATAAGCGCAACATAATAGCTCGCTAGAAAATTAACTTCCCATTGATTGATTGCATAATTAGGATTAGAAGCTAAAAATAAATAGCGAAGCAAAAATAAGCCAACGATATAAAGGGCATCTAAAGGCATTGATACACCTAAAAGAATGAAAGCATATGGGGAGCGTTTTTTTGAAAAGGAATAGTATAAAGCAAAGATTATTGTGATGATAATCATCGTCAGCCCAGCGATGAATGTGCATAAAATAAAACCATTTCCACTAATATATAATGTTTCAAAATTAAATAAATTAGTAAAGTCATCACCAAATGATAAATGGAGAAAATTTAACATCATCTTTTGCTCGCTAGTCAAACTATTATCAACGCTTAATAATGGGAAAAACAATGGAATGAATGCGATTAAAACAATTGCAATCATCACCATTAAAAAGATAAATGTTAATTTTTTATTTCTTGCCATTATTTTGTTAATGTTAGTAAAAAGTAATTTTTAAATTCGTCACTTTTAAAGGATAAATTTTTTATTTCTTGATGGGAAAATAAGATTACCCCACTGCCCCATAAAAAAGGTGTTAAATAATTTAAGGAAGGGTAATTTTGTGACAAATAATTACAAAGGAAGGCGTGATGATAATTATCTTTCAATAAGAATAATTTATTAACTTTAAAATTGCGTTCTAAATTTTGCCGATAGAATTGGCTTTCATCGCGATGTTTAATCGCTAAAAGCAAAGAGCGATTTAGTCTAATTAAATCATCAAGTTGAATCGCGTAATATTTATCTAATTCATCTAAATGATAACTTAAAGACATTTTATAAGCGAATTCACTAGGAGCGATATCATAATAATTATCTTTGTTAAAAATTGTTAATAAGACATTTTTAATGCGCGTTTTCATTTGTTGATTCTCTTTTAATGCGAAAAAAGAATCTTTTTGATAAATGAAGGCAAAATGATAAGGAAAGGGGAAAGGGAAATTATTAATTGATAAATTATTTTCCTCGCCCTTAATAAAAGCATCTTCTTGATTAAAAAGGGCAGCTAAATAAGATAAAGGTAAATTGAAATCTAATAGCTTAAAAATTTCGTTTAAGAGCAAAATCATTTCTTCTTTCGCTATTAAATCTTTATTATCATCATGATTAATTGCCTTAATTAAAGCGCATAAATAGGCGGCTAATTCTAAATCTTTATCCTCAATTATAGAAGAATAAGTTATATCATAACCGTGATAAAAATATCCTTTTTCATTTAATAATAAATAAAGATACATCGTCCCTAGATAAAAGCGACAATCTTTCGCTTTATCTAAAGCAGTTAAATCGATTAAACAAGTCTTCTCGTGGTGACGAAGATGGATTTTATAATCGTTTCTTTTAGCTAAGCTAGCTTCAAAGAAGCTTTCTTTAGGTAAAAAGAAATAAGATTCTTCTTTCGTCAAACTAGGATAAGTACTAACAAGAGGAAACGGTAATCGATAAGTAATCGTATCATCTGCTAAATAATGAAAATAAGCGCCAAAAATTTCTTTAGTGTGCATCGTTTAACCTCTCCTTTACTTTTTCAAGATATCTTTTTAAACCCTCTAAGCCATTCATATCGTTTTTATAAACGGCAGTGTTATTTAAAATTCCCTTAATGACATCGGCTAAATAATCTTTAATTAGTACGTTTTTATCTTCGACTTGCGAACCTTTTAACTCTTCGATCATCCCCGCAAACTTTTCTAAAGCAGGATAAGCTTTAAAATATTCTTCTTTTAAAGCAGGATTTGCTAATATTTTAGCGACTAAAGGCAATTCTATATCGAGGCGACCAGGTAAAATAAAGTAGCCACTTGCCTCAATTAAGCCAATTCCTTCTTTTTTAATATGATAATACTCTTGATGCGCGTGGAAGATACCCTCAGGATATTCTTTGGAAGTGCGATTATTTCTTAAAATGATAAAGAAGCGATATAAATCATCTTTTTTCTCAAGTAAAGGAGTAATTGAATTATGTCTTTCTTCTTTTTCATAAGCGATGATATCGCATTTAGGATCGTTATGAGTGAGCCACACATCATTCATCGTTTCAATTACTTGAATTAATTTATTGCGATCTTTACTTTCGAGAATAAAAGCAGTATTTGGCCAATCTAAGAGGGCTAAATCAACATCACAATATCGCTTACCTAATGAAATATGTTCTTTCTTTTTTGCTAGCATTAAAGGCATTCTTTCATAGCCACCTTGAAAATGTTCATGACTTAAAATAGAGCCGCCAGTAATTGGTAAATCGCTATTGCTACCAATAAAATAAAAAGGGAATTGTTCGACAAAATCAAACATCGCTCTTAAATTATTGCTATTTATATGCATTTTTTCATGGTGTTTTTTAATGACAATTAAATGTTCATCATAATAACCATAAGGCGAATATTGCATAAACCAATCTTCGTTGTTAAGTTTTAAAGGAATCAAACGAATATTCTTGCGATTGAGGAATTTTCCTTTACCAAAAAAACCTTCATTTTCATAGCATAAAACGCATTTAGGATAGGTGACATTTTGATTTAATAAAGCGTTACGAATATCTTTGTTATCCTTTTCAGGCTTACTTAAATTAATCGTAATCACCAAATTATCTTTCGTCCACCATTTCTTATTGCGAGCAATATGCGTCGCTTGGACATAATAAGAAGCGATATTTAAACGATAAAAATCTTTAATCGCTTCCTTCTTTTCCTTAAAAGAAAGGAAACGGCGATAAGTCTCACTAGGTAGCGGTAATAAAATTCCCATGACTTGAGCTTTAATCGTCTCTTCATTATAGGGCAAAATAAGATTATTTTCTTTTAGTTCATCAATTAAATGATCGAGGATAATATCTGGGCGATCTAGCTTATCAATATAAGATAAATCATCGTCAATAGTAGCCATTTCATCAACATTTAAAAAATGGAGTAATTCATTATATTTATATACATTATCAAGACAAGATAAATGAAGATGTTTATTCGCGTAATAAATTAAATGATTAATAGTTTTTAATACCATAGAATTTATTCCTTTCTAATTGCTTTAGAAATAATAGCAATCAATTCGTCCTTATCTAAAAGTAAGGGAACAGGGTAAGAAGGCGTCGCTTCTAAATAGGCCATCGTCGCAATTTGACTAACAGCAATAAAATTATATTTTATTTTTAACGAAGTTGGTAATTCTAATTCTTTAACAAGATTTTTAATGTAAGAAATAAATGATTGGGCCTTTTCTATTAAGGAACTATCACTCGGACATAAGGCGAGGACATCAGATAAGATTGCTAGTTTTTTATAGGCGCTTTTCCCATATTGTTCGAGCACTAGCGGGAGGAGCATAGCATTAATCTCGCCATGGCTAATATGATATAAGCTAGTCAAAGCGTGCCCTAAAGCATGCACATAGCCAACATAACCGCGCGTAAAAGCGTTGCCTGCGTAATAACTAGCAAGGAGCATTTCAGATAAATAGGTGATATTACCGGTTTGATCAAAATAGGCTTTGAGCAAATTATCGTGAATTTTCTTTAACGCTAAAAAAGCGTATTCTTTCGTCTTTTTAGTGTTTGAACGGCCAATAAAACTTTCAACTAAATGCGTCAAAGCGTCCATGCCAGTAGAAGCAATTAATCGCTTTGGCAAAGTTTTTAATAAAGTCGGATCTAAAATTGCATATTGAGGAATTAATGAAGGATCATTGATGATGAATTTATGACCATCTTTTAAGGAGGTGATAACAGATGCAAGAGTGCATTCGGCTCCACTACCGCAAGTGGTAGGAGCAGCGATTAATAAAGGTGATTTTTTATGATGAACCTTCAATAAGCCACGATATTTTTCTAAAGGTTTTCCCTTTTTGACTAATTTAATTTTTAATCCCTTCATCGCATCGATTGTTGAACCACCACCAACAGCAATTAAAGCGACCTCATGATAATTTTTATAATGCTTTAAAAATTCCAAGTAAGCTTGATCAATTTCGCTCGTGAGAGGATTTTGCGAAATCTTATCGTAAATAACATAATGAATATTCTTTTTTTCTAAATCTTTTTTTAAAGGTTCGATGAGATTTAATTTATTGATGTTAGGGTCAACTAAAATGAAGGCATTTTTTAAAAAGTGGAGATATAAAATCTCATCGATTTTAGTTATCGCTCCTTCTTCAATTCGCATAATTGGTTCTTTGATATTAACAAAAGGTCGGGCTAAATAAATCATGCCCTGATATAAACGAATAAATGCCTTTTTAATAATGTTCATTTTATCTAGTTTTATTTTAGCAAAATAATCGCTTCAAATAAATTTAAATTTCTTAAATTAAACTTTCACCTTCTCTAAGCCAAATACCATACATATATAAATTATGGGTGTTAGAAGGATAAGTGTCATTTTCAAAATCCCATATTTGATCATAGCGTTCAGCAAAAGGATAAGGCGACCAACCGACAAAAACGGTAAATAATAAATCATCATTTGCCTTTGGTTCATCCGGAGCGGTTAATTTTTCGCCTTCATCAACCCAAATGGTGTAATAAATATCGCTAGTAGTTTGTCGATTATAATTCAGATAAAAATCGACGCGATAATCGCCGCGACCTTCTTTAATTGAACTAGAAGATTGATCGTTACTAGATGAAACTTCTTCATGAGGATCGCAGGCAGCTAGAAGCAT
The DNA here is from genome assembly GCA_949297305.1 of uncultured bacterium. Classification (GTDB taxonomy): domain Bacteria; phylum Bacillota_I; class Bacilli_A; order RFN20; family CAG-826; genus CASFSG01. The sequence continues at coordinate 10,979 of CASFSG010000021.1, read as the reverse complement.
TAATGGTAATAACGATAGGAATAATAATTGTTTTTTCATTTTTACCAATTCCCCTTATAAATCGCACAGGTAAGGCCTTCAAGCGAAATACCTAAACCATTATTGTTATTAATTCCGCCATCACTATTGATGTTTGAAGTAAATAATAATTCAGCATAATTGATATTATCAAAAGAAATTGTCCCGCCATTACGATTAGCTAAAAAGACGAAATAATATTCTCCTTGACCAGCAACTACCGAACCATCATCATTGCTCCAAGCATTAACTTTATTCTCGGTTTCACCATAAGCAAAACGTGAAAAATAGGAATGAATTTTAACCGCATCTTTAAACTTTTCCGTGTAGCTAGAAACATCAACTTTTTCCCCTTGGTAAGTGACGCTGATTTTGCGATCCCACTCAAAAGCATTCGTTTCATCACTAGAATTATATGAATTATGGGTGATAGTATAACCATACATCTCATAATTATCTGTATCGTCATTTGGATCAAATTCCTTTTTTGTTCTTAAAATTTCTTCCCCGCCATGCATAAAGGCAATGCCTTGGCTAGCAAAAATAAAGGCGTGAACCGATAAGGATGCTTGCGCTACTTTTAAAGGCGAAGGTTCATAAGTAGCTGGTGGATTAGTTAAACCACCATCATGCAGATGATAATTTAATTGATCAAAGAGAGTGTAATTATCATGACAAGAAGCATAATTGATCGTTTGATCTGGGTTAGCTCCCTCGTTAATCACTCCCTTAAAGAGGTTCATGACATTATTAACTTTCGTCATGCTATCACCCGTTCCTTGTGAGATGAAACCATAACCATTCCCGCCACAAGTATTTTCCCCTTTTAAGGCGTTACGACCACTATCATTAAAGGCGGCAACTCCATGCATGCCATCATGGCCATAAAGATTAGCATAAACAGCCGCTCGATTAGTTGGTCCTGTTCCTTCAGTTGAACCATTATACCCCAGTGACCAAGGTTCGCCATAAATGACAATATCAGGATCAATTTGATAAAGCGCCTCTTGGACCGCTTTCATCGTTTGATAATCGATAAGTTCCATCAAATCAAACCTAAAGCCTTTAATTTTAAATTCTTTAGCCCAATGACACACCGAATCAACGATAAATTTACGAACCATCTTGCGTTCAGTTTTCACTTCATTATTACAACCTGATCCATTCATATAATAACCATCGTCGGTCATTCTAAAGAAATATTTCGGCATAATTTTGTTAAAATTAGAATTAGAAGCACTCGAAACATGATTGTAGACAACGTCCATAATGACGCGCGTGTGATTATCATTATTAGCATACGCTAAAACTAATTGTTTAAATTCGTTTGCTCTTTTAATCGGATCATATAAACCGCCCAAATTAGCGGGATCATCATTTTTAGAAGCATACGCTCCTTCTAAAGCGTTATAATTTGTCGGATTATAACCCCAATTATAACTATAATTAGTTTCATCATTATCGCTATCAAAAAACGGCAAGATTTGGATCGCGTTTACCCCAAGTTCTTCAATATGATCAAAGCCAGTTTTAACCGTTTCACCACTATCAGGATCTTTATAAGTCGTACCTTCTTCAGCGAAAGCTAAGTAAGTCCCGCGTTCATTACCTTGATTAGAAACCCACGTTTCATCGATGGTTAAATCGCGAATATGAACTTCATAAATTGTTAAGTCGCTTGGACGAATTAAATCGAAAACTTCATCGCCATCCCATTTTAAAGGCAACTCATCCCATCCTTTGGGATTAGAGCTATCTAATGGACCGATATAACCGCGCATGCCATTAACACCGACCGCTTTCGCATAGGGATCGACAACTTCACTAGTCCCATTTGCGTTAGTGATTTCATAAGTATAAAACCAATTTAATAAGGCTGGGACTTGTTCAAAAGAAATGCTCGCTTGCCATACGCCATAAGGCGTATAAGCCATTGTGAATGTCCTACCATTATCGCTACCTAATGAGGAACTTATTTGCTCAGGTGTCCCATTGATATATAAATTTAAACGGGCGTTACTCGAACAAGGTGACCAAAGTTTAAAAGTCACTTCCGTTTCACTATAAGTAACACCTAAGTCTAAACCATCATAAGTGTAATACTCTTCAAATAAAGGTGTATCGTAAAGATATTCAAAAGAAACATACTTTTCCGGCTTTTTATCAGGATAAGTTTCATAGGCCGTTTCCACGACATATAAAACATTGATATGAGCGGTTGTCGCCAACTCAATATCGAAGAAATATGTCCCGCTTTCTTTGTCGTAGCGACAATTATTTTTACCGACTTCTGCTCTTTTAATTAAGCGATAAGGCTTTAAAGTATTTTGCGCCATCGCTCCCTCGCGTAAATATCGTCCTTCATAGGCATAAAGTTCATAATATTCAGGAAAATATGTCGCCTCGCAACGTATCGTTTTCCAATCATCTAAAAAGCGCGCCATCACTACTTTATCATAATAAGTGTCTTCTTCGCTTAAATGGACTTCTAACGAGGAGCCTTCGCTAGGAATACACCAGATTTCTAAAGTGTTATTAATAAATTCATAATCGGCGTACTCTAGATAAGTATCGCTTGATTGTCCATCCCATGTCCCTTCTAATTTGACAATAAAATATAAACCAGCTTTGCCATTATATAGCGTATTTTCTGGCAAAGTTAAGTCGAAAGTAAAATACATATTTTCATCATCAACAAGCGTATAATCGCTATTTTCTTTCCCGTTTACCCCACTACACCAAGTGTATAAACGACGTTTAGGATTATTGCCATCATCGTTGCGATAATGAATGATGACTTTATTAGGAGAAAGGGCTTGCAGTTCTAAATTATCACCTGCAAATTCAACCCCATCGCTTAGTTGGTAATGAACTTCCTTTTCATAAACAATTGGATCGACGAAGTCTTCGTTATGCCTAGTTTCTTTTGGTAGCAATGTTATTGCAAATAAGGGAATAAAAATTATTGAACCTAATAACGCAAGTAGATTTTTGTGTTTCATATTTTCTCCTAACTAAGTAAGCCTAGATAAATATTTAAGCCACCATCTTGATAGAATTTTAAATAAATATTATATGTGCCGGGGTTTAAGCAAACGATATTTTCACTCTGTCCCCCACTAAAATTAACACCATTTTCTTCTAACCAGGGGGAAAGCCAATTGACGCTAGAATTTTCACGCGAAATAATTTTAAATTCGTCGTTTCTAGCAAAAGTTAAGGTGATGGTGTATTGCTCTTTGATATTGGGATCATCGCTAGCTAAAGGAGTTAATCGTAGATTCGATTCGGTGCTCCAAGAAGGATTTTCACCCATAAATTCTCCTTCCCCTACCAAATAATAAATACTTTCAGTTATTGGATCATCAGGATCGACAATCGAACTACCATCACTAGTCCCTTCTCCCTTATTAATTTCGCCAATATATCGATAGGTTGCATATAATACTTGATAATTAACATCAGGAACTTCCCGATAGATTGAAGGCGTTCCTTTGCCATCATATTTAACCCAAGAAACGAATTCAACATCTTTAATTTCACTAGTTACTAGACTTTTATTAGGTAAAGATGTGCCACTACTAGCGACATAAGAAATGGTATTTTCTAAATACTCACTAGCAATATTTTCACCTTTTTGACCTTGATATAAACCATTTTTGCCTAGCACTAAATAGGTGAGGACGCTGATTTCCTTTTCTAGAGGAAAATTATTAAGATTATTTTGTGAAACATTACATCCTCCTAAAAAGAAGCATAAACTTAAGCCTAGTATAATTTTGTTCATCGACTAACCTCCCTACTTTAATGTGTAACTAATAATCGTCCCATAAGGGGCTAATAAAGATGATGTAGAACCATTTAAACACACATTATGTTCGCCCTTTAACGATACATTTTGTGAGTTTTTGCTAGAGTTAATATAAATATAAAAGACACCATTATCACTATTAATTTCATAGTGTAAAACATCGGTATTCTCTTTAAACTCATAACCAGTATATTTAGCGTTTTTACCATAAAGTCTTTTTACTTCGCTAAGAGCTTTATAATAATTGAACATAGAATTAGGATCATTTTCTTGTTCATCTATCGAGGGGAGTTTCTTATTATATTCATCCCAAACGACTTCATAACCACCGAAAGTATAATCAGGCGTTATACTTTCATCGCCCCATTTAAATGGTTGACGATACCACATATCTAAATTATTTGTATTGCCATAAATTTCTTCGTGCTTTAAAGTGTTTCCACTCATTCCTAACTCATCACCATAATAAATCCAAGAAATTCCCGGAGCTAAAATCGTTGAAGCAGCGTGCACTTTAGCTTTATTGATTTCTTCTTCGCTACCTTGAACGTCATAAGCATTACCATCAGGGGAATTGATGTGGTTAATCGCTCTAGCGACATCGTGATTAGAGGTAAAAGCACCATTAATAAAGTCGGAGCGATTCCCGCCACTAACTAAACCAACATTTTCAATATTCGTTGCCATATTTGAACTAAATTTATTATAGGTTTCGTTTTGTTGAGTAACCGCCATATAAGAAGCGTGCATTCCGTTAAGATGACGGAATAACCATTCTTGGTTATGGTAATATAAGCTAAAGTCAAATTGTGAATCTAAAGCTTGGTAATAAGGAGCAATGCGCGCACCATAACCATCAAAATTTTCACCTACAAGGAAACAATCAGGATATAAATTCTTTAATTCAATCGCTAATTCTTTCCAAAAATTAACGTTTTTAGTTAAATCGGAACTATAGTCATTAGTTTCAGTTACTTCTTGGAATAGTTGTTCATCGTAATATGTTTTCTCGGCGATATCAGTGACGATTAAATCGTCGCCAGTATCATCAACTTCATCTTTCATATAAATATGTTTGACAGCATCGAGGCGAAAACCATCAAGTCCAAATCCTAACCAATAAGCTGCTAAAGAAATCACGAAATCTCTCGTCGCTTGATTATCATAATTTAATTCCGCCATATTCGAACCAAATTTGCCATAATAATAGTAATTAGATTCGCCATCTTGATACCAATTAGGATGATCTTCGACATTAATTGATGTATATTTTCCTAAATCTTTGTCGTAATATTGAACTTTCGTGCCACGATATTTCCAATGATAAAGATTACGATAATTTATAGTATTGCCATAGGGATCGCTACCAACTTCCGCTCTTTGCGATTTCGTAAACCATACGTTATTGGTGGAAGTATGATTTAACACCAAATCCATAATGATTTTAATCTCGCGCTTATGACATTCATAAATTAATTCGCGATAATCATCAATAGAACCAAATTTAGGATCGATTTCGTAATAATCAATCGTATCATAACCATGATATGAACTACTAGTTTGGATCGGTGTTAGCCATAAAGTTTGGACACCAAGTTCTTCTAAATAATCCAAAGAATCGATAATACCTCTAATATCTCCTAGCCCATCACCGTTACTATCTCGAAAGGAAGCAACAAAGATTTGATATCCCACCCCTAAAGAAGAAAACGAATTCGAAGTGACGCTATTAGAATAAGCGCTGCTAGAAGAATCGACGTCGCTAGTTGAGGCGTATTTACCTGTCGTATCATCGACCGTTGGGTTTTCTATTTCAGTGATATCTTCACTATAGAAAGAGTAATTACTAATCGAACCCTTAACACAAAAAATATGCATTGAACCATTTTCGCGAAAATGCTCTTGAAAATCGCTAATATAAGTATCGCGGCCACCATCACTTGTCCAATGTTTAGAACCATCCATTGTCGATTGATCACAAATTAAAAAACCAACGCGGTCAGCATCGATTAAAGAAACGGGTGAACCACTATTACCACCAATAATATCAGTGCGGGTCATATCGATATCCATAATCTTGCCATATTGATCAACGTTTCCTCCGTTTGGGGTGATGCTTTCCATCCACGATGTCGACATATAATTGTATAAGCCTTGAACATCGCTATTAGAAGCTCCCCATAAAGAACCTTCGCTATCAATTGGAGCACTTTGCCAAATCCAAATGGCATAATTATTGTATTCAGCTTCACTAGCACCTTCTCTAAGGTAATGAATATATAAATGGCCTTCTTCACTCCAAGAATTAATCCAATCTTCATAATCAGCTATTTCTTCAACGCTAGCGGGGCTACTATCATCTTGACTAGAAGAATGATGATCATCGCAACTTGCTAAGCAAACTAAAGAGATACAAAATAAAGAAAATATCGATAAAAACTTATTTTTCATCATTTAAACTCCTTTATAAATCGATATAAAACCGCTTTCATAATCTATTTACAATTATAAAAACATATCATTATTTATACAATAATGATTTTTATTATTTAAACGACAACTAGATATTTAATTAAATAAATCTCGCCTCCAAAGAATTAAAAAAATAATATAAAAGAAAATAAATGTTCTTAATGTTAGTAAAATCGCAAAAAATAAGTTAATATATTGTCGTGAAAGATAAGAAAATATTATTGTTTTTAGTATCATTAGTGACAATCTCCCTAACGAGTTGCACTTCGATGAAATGGTCATGGTGGAGCGAAGAAAATATCAACATCGTTCGCGGCATCTCTTTAGTGGATGCGCAGGCGGTCGTCAGTGACGCCTCAACAAATTATGACTATTTTAATTCGCGAAGAATTTCTTATTCTTATCAAACTTTTTATCGCGATTATTTAGGAACATTTTCAAGCGAAGTCGATGCGAACATTTTAATCTCTTCTTTGGCAGAAGCTCATCGCTATCCTAATGAAGTAACGCATGAAGTCATCGACTATACGGAAGAAAGAAATTATTTGACTGCTCATCAAGTCAGTACCTATACTTCTAACATTTATTTAGAAGGGGAAAATAATACTTATTTAGAAGAAACGATTGTCAATGATTATGGCTATGGCGATTTAGAAATCACAATCAATAACTTTACCCTCGATGAATCGACTTATTCTTCTAGAATTGCTCTAGGCTACATCATTCAACAAAATAATATAAATTGGGATTCTTCAACCTATGGTTTTGCAAGTAATGATCAAATCATTATCGAAGAATATTCCACTTCAACCGAAGGAACATTTCGCATTGCTTTTACTAATCAAACTGTCCCCACCTTAACCAATAGCTATACGATGTATCGCTATTTGCCTTTCATCGATGAAAATAATGAAACGCATTACACTCTCGATTATATGATTGAAAGAGAACAAATACTAACCGGCTATGGTATCTTTGGGGAAGAACCACTGGACGCTCCTGTATTACTATCGAGCGAAGAAAGAGTCACTTCTTTAAGCAATGAAAATTTAGGAAATTTTAATAAGGAAGAAATTCCGTCAAATTAAGGAGAAAAACATGAACACAAAAGAAATCTTTAGTAAAGAAAAAATTATCGCTAGTATTAAAGAATATAAAACATTGGGCATTCTAACTTCAATCGCCTTAGTTATTAGTGGAATTTTAATGATGATTTTCCCTGCCTTTTCATCGCTAGCCTATGTCATCATTTTCATCATCGGTTTACTTTTTACGGGTTCGTTTATGATTTATCGCTACGCTAGCGATAAGAAAAAAGGCTTCAATTATGTCTTTTTATTAATTAACGGTATCATCAATCTCCTCCTAGCAGTGATGCTTGGTGTTTCTTTAATTAGTAACGCAATCATCATCGGCGAAATCAGTGGTGAATCATTTACTAATTCATTATTATTTGCAATCACTGACTTGTTTTATTGGGTTTTGATGTTTTACGCTTTTTCAAGTCTATTTCGGGGAATTTTCCGTTTGAGTAATATGCGCTCAAATGGCGAAACCTTAAAATGGTATGAAATAACCGTTTCAATTATTCAAATCATCTTTTCAGTTGCCTTAATTATTTTATCATTACTACCCGATACCACCATCATGCTAATTATTATGATTGCATTAGGCTTTTATGTCTTTTTAAGAGGGATTATCTTGTTTATCGATACATTAATCTCCCATCATAACAAAATCACTAAACGCAAAAATATCATTGATGAAAGCGATGTTATTGATAATGATTCTAGCTTTTAAAGCATCGGGGCAAATAAGCGCAATATAGTCCAATATAATGTCTTATATTTTTTGATTGCCTGATATTTAATAGGAGTAATTTCTTCACTAACTTTTAAAGTGTTTAAAAAGTCTTCCTTCATATCTTTTATAGCTTTAGAGCGATATAAATAAATGCCATTTTCAAGATGTAAATATAAAGATCGATAATCTAAATTAATCGTCCCAATCGTTCCGACATTTTCATCAGAAATAAACATCTTGCTATGAATAAAACCAGGGGTATATTCAAAAATTTTTACCCCACTATTAATTAGCTTTTGATAATAAGACCTCGTCACTTGATAAACGAGTTTTTTATCGGGGATATGCGGCGTTAAAATAATCACCTTAACTCCGCGAAGAGAAGCGTTAATTAAGGCGTTTTCCATCTCTTCATCCAAAATGAGATAGGGAGTTGTTATATAAACATAATTTTCCGCTTGGTTAATAATCGATAAATAAACCTTCTGTCCTAAAGAGATATCATCAAAAGGAATATCGCTATAAGGATTAATATAACCATCAAATAATGTCGAACTATCTTCTTTGATAAAATAATTGTAGCAATATTTTAGTTGATTAATTTCACTCAAATCATTAGTAATGGCCCCATAAGTCGCTAAAAACATCTTCGTAAGTTCTTGAACAGCTTTACCTTTAAGCATGATGCAATTATCTTTCCAGTGTCCAAAACGCTCATAAGCATTGATATATTCATCCGCTAAGTTGATACCGCCGGTAAAACCGGTAAAACCGTCAATGACTAAGATTTTTCGATGGTCGCGATTATTCATGCGAATGTCCATTAAAGGGCGAAATTTATTAAATGCAAAACATTTGATACCAAATTTTTGTAATTGTTTAGGGTAAGAAGCAGGCAAGTAAGATATCGATCCAACGTCGTCATAAATTACCCTAACATCGACACCTTCTTGCGCTTTAATTTTTAAAATGTCTAAGATCGAATTCCACATTTTTCCTTTGGCGATGATGAAATATTCCATAAAGATGTAATGTCGCGCTTTTTTTAACTCTTCCAAAATGAAGGGAAAAGCATCGTCTCCTAAAGAAAAATATTTCGCACTGGTATTATTATATATCCCGGTACGCGAAACTTTAGAGATATAATTTGACATGTGAATTGCCTTATATCCATCGGGATATTTTTTTAATTCATCGATGATATTTTGCGGGGCATTTAAAACTTTATTAGCTTCTAAAAAAGGGGCAATTTTCTTTTTTTGCCTTTTGCTTAACTGATTCTTGTTAGCGAATAAAATATATAAAATAATTCCAAAATAAGGCACTAGGCCAATGATGAAAAGCCAAGAGATTTTATAAGAAGAATTTTTCGAACTCCAAATGATATATATCATGACAATTAAAGCGATGGCATTAAAGAGCAAACCAGCGATTGCGTAGACGATCGGATCGATCGAAAATAAAGTTTCTAAAATGACAAAGAAAGCAATAAATAAGATAACTTCAATTAATATAATTAAACCAAACCAAAAGAAACGGCCAAAAAATAAACGAAAAAATTTTTTCATTGATAAATGCTCGCTAAATCGTCTTCGTTAAAAGGGACATTTAAAAAATTGCCATTATTTAAGGTCGAATATGTGTATTCGCATTTATCTTCACTAACGAGCGTTTCTAGCGATGAATCGCGATAAGTCGAGTTGGTGGTAATTAATTGTGTCAAATTATTATTGCGAATAATTAATTCAACTTTTCCTTCTTGAAAAGTTAGTTCATTTTTCGTTAAGTAAGAAGCATAAATCGCCCCATCAGCTAAATAACCTGCTTTCGCATATCTAACATCGCTAGAAGGTGACTTTAATATTTCATCGCTAAGTAAAGTGAAAAAATCGTCATAAAAATAGATGCTATATTCTCTAAGTAAAGATGTATGGATCAACTCGATTGTCGAATTAGCGTTCCCATAAATATCCGTTTTTAAAAAGTTTTGATAGCCTTCATCGATAAAAACATATTCTTCCTTTAAATAGGAGGCGCTACTATCATCATAGATCTCAAAACGTTTCCCTGTTTCGATTGAAGAAGGTATTTCATAAATAGTTTCACGCACATCGTTATTATATAAATGAATTTCATAATTCAAATTATAAGTGACAATATCGAGATTATCGCCATAATCTAAAATTTGATGACTAATATTCGCGTTCTTAATATTGATTAAATTATCTATCGTTAAACTTAGGGCTTTCTCTAACTGATTAGCTCCGATACCTTTAACGATATTGTCTTCATAATTAGAAGGCGAAAAGTTATCAGAGTTCGTGCTGCTAGAATTAGGAAAATGATAAGAAGGAATCTTTTCGCAACTAACCAAAAACGGAAATAAGATAAAAACAAAAAATAAAGGTAATCTAGATTTATTCATCATTTATTTCTTCTTTAAATATGTAAGATAATCGACATGATTAAGATATTCGTTATAATCGAGATTATTTTGTTTTAAAATCCATTTATAGGCTTGACGAAACTTTTTAATATCGACATCTGTGTATATTAAATTGACGATATCTTCATAATCCTTCTTAACCATTCTTTTCTTATAATAAAGTAAAGAATCATAATAAAACCATAGCTCTTTATTTGAATGATAATCTTTAGTTTTGGTAGGCAAAGATAGATTATAAACATCGTTAAAATAATAAATTCTTTCAGCGATGAGGTGATCATTTGCATCTAAGAAATAAGATAAGAGATCATCGACGCTGACGAAACGATAATCAATTTGTTTACGATTAAATTGTGGTTTATTAATAAAACGAGCGTAATAAGCGTGTAGATGAATAATTTGATTGAGGGTTTCAACAACCGATTCTCC
>CASFSG010000020.1 GCA_949297305.1 uncultured bacterium | reverse complement strand
CTTTTAAATATCGCCTATTTTTATGGATTTACGACTAGATAATCAACTAAGCCATTCGCATCCACTACTTTTTCAAAGTAGATGATTTCTTGATTGCGATTCTCTGAAATTTTAGCTCTAATTAATTGTCGTCCGTCTCTTCTAATACGGTCAAATTTAAGTTCTAAACGCGAGAGAGCAGAACTACGATCTAAGACTTTTAATTCAACTTCATCTCTTTCCATTTCTAAAGAATATTCATAGACTTTACGACCAGCTTGATATACTTCATATTCAAATTCTTGCTCGCCTTTTTCAATTTCTTGTTGAACATGGACATAAGTGTTTTCATTTAAGGAATAGCGAACACTTAATTCCATTTCATCGTCCTCTAGTTCTTTTTCACCAAACATCTTATATTCAACTTCATTTAATAAGAGAATGCCATTTAAGATGCTTTCTTCTTCTTGTTCCCACCAATCATCATCGTCATCATCATCGACTAAGGGGGTTTCGTTATAGTAAAGGGTAAAGCTAGTTGAAGTACCATTAACATCTAAATAAGTGACATCTGTCTTAATAGCGTACTCAGGGCGGTCGCTTGTGACATTAGTGGCACTTATTTGTTGTTGATTGCCACTAAAGGCAGCGTCGACCATCGGTAAATATTTTTCAATTTGATCGAGAGTTTCTTGGCTAGCCTTTCGGACTTTTTGATGGATATTGCTACTAGGAGCAATCGCTTCAAGTAAGCCTATTGAAGTTACACTTTCATAGATGAAGGTCGCTTCACTTCCGGTGATGGTACCATCATTACCATTGATGACGAATTTATTGCCTCCGTCTTGGCAGCCTGCTAGGAGAATAACCGCTAAGGCAGGAATCATAAGTTTTTGCATTTTCATTGTGTTTTCCTCACTTTCACTATATCAACAACTCAATGCAATGATTTGTTGGAAAAAATTAAAATTCTTTTCTACAAAATAATTTTATTTATTTTATAAATAAGAAATTTGAAATTATTAATTAATTTCGCTTAAAAAGATAAATTATAAAGATATCTATATATTTTTATATCATTTCTTTTTTGCTTAATTATTAATTTAAGTTTGAAATTAATTAATAGATATTTGGGTAAATCATATCCACTGCATCTATTTAATAGTTTAATTAATGTAATTATTAAATTAATATCTATATTTGTTAAACGAACTTTAAAGATTAAACTAAAAAAGGCCTATTAAGTAATAGGCCAATTGAATATATTAATAATTATTCCCGAGGTGCGATAAATTCATAGCCAAGATGCGTTTCTAAATATAAGTAAAGATTATCATCAGGGACGGTAATAGCAATTAACCCTTCTCCGCGATCTTCAATTTCATAATTCATAAAAAGGTTATTGTTCTGATCTAAAAACAACAAATAAGAGGCTTTATAATGGTTGTTAGATTCATAATTAATCACCGTTTCTTTTTGCCCTCTTTCTTCTTCAAATTCTAATTTGGTAGTCGAAACGAGACGATTGTTTAGAAAATAAGAATAGGTATATGATTGTTCATTTTCATATCGTTCTGACTCCTTTTCTTCTTCGAAAAGTAAATAAGAATTCTCATCGATATTAATTCTTAAAGTTAATTCGTATTCGCTTTCTTCATTATCTAGTTCAATTTCTTTATCGCCGCGAACAAAATAAGGGGTATTTTCAATAATGACAACACCTTCAACATGAAATTCTTGTTCGATTTCATCTTCTTCATCTTTAAAGGGCGATTCAAAAGCAATTTTTCCAACCTCGTTATAGTAAAATTGGTAGGAAGAATTTAAAGAATGTACTTCCATCAAATAATCATAAGTAATATCTTGATAGCTTTGTTTAGTCGATAAGGTAAATTGCGGATCAAAATCGTTTTTTAACATCGATTCCATCGTTAACATATAAGGATTGATATCAGCCATATACTCCCCAAACTCTTTTGCATCATTAAATGAGCGAGCTCTTTTATTTATCGCCAAAGGAGCGTTAGCCATATTATTATCAATAAAGCTTGAGGTAGATAGTAAAGAAAAGGCTAATTGCTCACTATTGCCATTAATTGTAATAGGATTAGGTGGAAGATCGCTACTAGGCCCATCACCACCATTTAGCGATAAAGGCAAGACGATAGCTAAAACGATTATAGAGGCTAAAGAAGGCGAAGCGATACCATAAAATAATTTATTTTTATACCAAGGGATTTTCTTTTCCTTTTTGGCTAAATAAGCTTCTTTGATATCAATAATTTTATTAGGAAGTTTTCTATCATCAATCGCTTGATAAATTTGTTTTTGTAATTCTTGTTCTTTTTTATCGAGCATCTTATTTACCTCCTAATCTTTTTTCTAGTTTCGCTCGCGCTTCTTGATAGGCCCAAGTTAATGTCCCGATCTTAATGTTCATAATTTGGGAAATTTCTTTGAAAGAATATTCGCCGATGATTCTTAACATAAAGATCTGCATTTCCTTTTCCGAAAGTGTTTCTTGCATGATATTTAATAAGTCATGATTAGAAAAATTTTCTTCATAGTAAGAAAAGGGGATATGGTTAGCCATTAGTTCAAGTTCTTTTTTATTCCTCTTATAATAATTGAGAGCGAGGTTTTTTGCCATTGTCACTAAATAAGCTAAAACATCGATGTCAGCATTTAATTTATTTATCTTATCTAGGAAAGATACATAAGTATCTTGCATTAAGTCTTCAGCAATCGCTTGATTTTTAACAATCAAATAAATCGCATAATAGACACCTTTTTTTGATAAATGATAAATGATGTCAAAGGCAGACATCTCACCACTCCTTAGGTCTAAAAAAGCTTTGAGAGCAATTTCTTTGGGATTATTCTCTCCCATATTATCAACAAACGAAGTATTCATTTTATTGGAAAAAAATTAATTTTCTTTTTTATTTATGTCTTCAAGATAATGCAACATGATTTTAGCTGAGCTAAGATTGGTCGCTAAAGGGGTCTTCGTCACGTCGCATAATCTAAGCAAGGCAGAGATATCAGGCTCATGCGGTTGACTCGTTAATGGATCGCGTAAAAAGATGACTAAATCTAGTAGATTATCAGCAATCATCGAACCAACTTGTTGATCGCCACCTAATGGTCCGCTTTTGAGCAAATTGACTTGCAATCCAGTATTAGCAATGATGAGAGCACCTGTCGTCCCGGTCGCATACAAAGTATTTTGATTTAAAATTTCGCGATATTCTTTCGCTAGATTAATCATTTCATTTTTCATCTTGTCATGCGCGATTAAGGCAATTTTCATTATTGTTTAGACTCAAACTTTCTTAGAAATTTACTTTCACCTAAAACGATTAAAGTATCGCTTTCTTTTAAAACATATTCTGGATCGATGCGTAAATCAATATTTTCCGCAGAATGACGAATAGCAATGATATTTAATCCATATTTTAAACGAATATCCGTGTCTCTAATCGCTTTATTAAGATAGGCTTTAGGGATTTTAACTTCACAAATTTCAATATTATCGCTTAATGCGATAAAATCCAAAACATTAGTGGAAGATAATTTTTTAGCTAATTTTTCCACACTGTCTTTATAAGGATAGACGACTTCCGCGCCTAACTTCTCTAATACGCGACCCATCTCATCGGTGTTAGACATCGTAATAACTTTAACATTTTTTAAAGCTAAAGCATTGATGGTAGCAAAGATTGCACTATCCATATGTTCACCAATACAAATGACGATTGTTTCGCATTGATCAAAGCCCATTTCTAAGAGATTCGCAGTCGATAATTCTTCTGTGACATACGCAAAATCCGTATATTCTAACGCTTTTTTTACTTTATTCTCATCGCGATCTAAACAGGCAACTTCTTTGTCGTTACTAACGAGAGCTTCCACTAAAGCCATGCCATATTTTCCTAGTCCTAATATCCCAATACTCATCTTTTTCTTTGCCATAAATTCACCTCTAGCCAATTTGAATATCTTCAGTTACATAATAAAATTTCTGCGTCGATTTACGGCGGACAGCCGTATAAATCGATAATGGTCCGACGCGACCTAAATACATTAATAATATTAAAACAATTTTGCTGCCAATTGAATAATAAGGCGTAAAGCCAGTCGATAGACCGACCGTACCAAATGCTGACATGCATTCAAAGGCGTAATCGATAAAGGAAAAGCGAATCGCTCCTTCTTCATAACTAAGAATTTTTTCGCCATTAAGAATATAGTTATAATTACCTTCGAAAACGCAGACGAGGAATAACCCAAGTAAAAAGACGCTCAACCCTAATGAAAATATTAAAAACGCCTTTTTAATTAAATCATCGCTTAAAGAACGCTTATATAACGAAGGTTTTTTATTGATAATTAAACCGCGGAAGTAAGATAAAAGCACAGCAACAGTCGCAGTTTTAATGCCACCGCCTGTTCCGCCAGGAGAAGCCCCAATAAACATCAAAGCAATAATGACAAATAAAGTTGCATCGCGATAAGTTGATAAATCATATAAAGTAAATCCAGCGGTACGCGAAGACGTTGACATAAAAAACGCACCCAAAAAAGATGTCCCGCCATAACTAGTGGCATTGGGATTATTTAATTCGCATAGATAAATTAATAAGGTTCCAACAACTAGCAAGAAAGATGTATAAGTTAAAACAACTTTCGTGTGAGAGGTACAATGCTTAAGATTAAATTTCTTTGAAACAATATCGACGATGACAAAGAAACCAATGCCACCCATAATAATTAAAAAGGAAGTGGTTAAATTTAATAAAATATCATTTTGGTAAGCAATAAGCGATTGATTACCAAACAAATCAATCCCAGCATTATTAAAGGCTGAGACAGAATGAAAGATTGCGTAGCCGATAGCCTTATCAAGCGGAAAATGATGAATTAAATAAAAATCAATAAAAGATAAGATAACCCCAAATAATTCAATAGAGAAAGTGACTAATAAAACATAAAAGAAAATCTTTCTTAAACTTTTTAATGACTTTAAATTCCAACTTTCTTTCACTAATGTTCGATTAGAAAAAGATATCTTGTTTGAGACAAGCATAAAGAAAAAGACGGCAAAAGTAGTCACCCCTAACCCACCTATTTGAATTAAAAATCCAACGACGATATAACCAAATAAAGTATATGTTCCTCCCACTCCATCATAGACTGAGACTAAACCAGTTACGCAGGTGGAGGT
>CASFSG010000019.1 GCA_949297305.1 uncultured bacterium | reverse complement strand
CCGAACACATCGATTTCGACTTATCTATTGTTAAGTAGTTCCTAAATATTTTTAGGATTTAAGAGAAAGTTCCACAAAGAGAACTGTTTTTGTCATACAAATCAATTTTTACTTGATTTATTAATAGTTAAATCTCCTTATTTGTCTTTGTCTACTATAATAGTTATCAAAAATTTATGCAATGAGATAATCGATGATAGGTTTAGAAATAATAGCATCGTGCATGAAGCAATAGCTGTCGATGAATAAATCTTAGAAAAATCATCCTCACTAGAGTAAGTCCTTTTTTAGCTGCAATTATTTTTTATAATTATTTATATATTTACACCAATTTATTAATTTCAATCGTTGCTTCTGTATTATTTAAAGAAATAATTTCAAAATTATAAATGCAGAGGCTATTATCATTAAAGTCATAATTTTGGAAGGTATTAACACCAAAAGAATCGCCCGTTTTAAATAAAGTCTCATTCTTAGCCTTATAACCGTCTTTAAAAGTGTTTTGACCGCTGCTTTCTAATAAGTGTAATAGTATATTTTCAGAAAAACTATCACCGCTAGTAAAAGTATTATCGTGGGCAAAATATACGCGATAGGTGCTAAATGGATAAGTATTATCGGCGACATATTTAAAAGGTAATAAAGTATTATTACTAATAAATCCTAAACGAGCATCGACATGATAAACTTTGATGCCAATTTGATTCATTAGAGGGTCGCTATAGCGTCTAGCGTCAACACTATTTAGATAATTAGGTGAATAAAATTCAATTAATAAGTATTCATCAAAAGGCGTTTGATTCCAATTATCTTTAATTAGGATTAAATCTCCGGTGTTAGTGAAAGGCCTTAACTTAATAGTTGTAGAATCTGTTATAACTATTGGAGTTATCCAATCTAATAGCATTTTTGAAAAACCGCTATGATCACCTAAAGAATTATCCATCATATCCGCTCCTCCGGTCGGGTTATAACTTTCATCATTTAAATTGTAATAATCTTCTAAACCAAATAAATGCCCAACTTCATGAATGAATGTATGCGCATCGACTCGACCAAAGATATCAGGATTTAATAAGTGATAACTCGACCAGGAAAAAAGCGCTTCTTGATTGACACTATAAGCCCAAAAAACACTATCTTTTGCCTTTTCTCCCTCACTTAATGGAGCAGCATAAACTAAATAAACTGGCACTCCATTAGAGGAATCACCATCAATATAATACTCGTCTAAATTACCATATTTATCTTGATACCAATTTAAGGCGTCACGATAAATGTTTTTGGTGATTGAGGCGCGATTTGTTTGGCGATTAAGTTCACTAAGACTATATTTAGAACGATACCAATCGCTTACAAAACCATCGATAGATAATTTACCATAACTACTTTTATTATAAAAACTTGCCACCGATTCAAATTGATTGTTGCCTTCATTGCCAAAAAAAGCTTTTTTGATGTTATTAATCGATTCCTCTTTATTACCTAAATTAGTTGCAGGATAATCGCTAAAATCAACTGGAATTACTAATAGTTTTTGTTCACCGATACTAGGGAGGGCTAAATGATAATTTTTATGCTTCAATAGAGAATAAAAATCATCAAGTATTTGTTCTTCACCGTTAACTAAATATGAATAATTAGCAAATTTATTTAGCTTATAAAAATTATCTTCGACATAACTTGTATTATCGGGTTTGTTAAGAAAACTTTCATAAGGCACATAGCGATTATTGGCTGCGCAGGCGCTTAGAGAAACAATTGTCATTATAGATAAATAAAAGAGGGAATTTTTTTTCATTTCTTAACATATCTATATTACCCTATTTTGACTATCAAAGATAAAATTTAAAGAATGAAATAATTTTTTTCTTGATTTATTAGTGAAAAACCGCTTTAATCTCTAATATATTTTCTAAAAGAAAAGGAGGAAAATAAAAATGAACAAGAAAATCTTAGTCTTGTTACCTGCTCTAGCATTGATGTTAACAGCTTGTCCAGAAGGTGAGAGCGTAGACACTACTTCTTCTGGTGGTGATAGTGTAAGTCAAGATTCTTCTAGCACTACCCCAGTTGATCCAGTCGATATAGAAAAAGCTCAGGCTATCAGCAATTTGCAAGCAATTAATAATCCTGCGATTGATGCTAATGTTACATTGACTAATGGCACAAATCAAGTCTATCATACCATCGGAGTTATAGGCGAGGAATTGGGTTATACCGCGGTTTATCAAGTCGGTAATGAAAGTGAAACACTCTATGATGAACAATTATTTGTTAAAGAACCAGAAACCGGTTATTTAGCGAGCGAATTCTTAGGTATTGATAACACTATTCAATATTCGCGTTATTCTTCAACTGGCAGTAATGATCCCTTGCTATTTGATGATATTATCTACGCACCATTTAGTGGTATTAATGACAATTCATCGATTTGGCATAGCGACACTAAAACCTTAGAAATTGTTTTAATGCTCACACTCGATGGCTTTGAAGCCGCAAGTTTAATCTTCTTGCCAGTTTTTACCCCCACCCGTGTCAACATTGTTTTTGATGAACAATTAAATCCAGTCGCGATGGCTGCTACTTTAAATGATGGCGAAGTTACTTCTACCTTAGAAGGACGATTTGTTGATGGTAATAAAGTAATCTCAACCATTGAACGCGTTCAAACTCTTCCAATGGGTGAAGGCAAAGAATCCTTAACGGAAATGATTACCACCTTACACGATGCCACAAATTACACCATTGCGTATGGTGATAGCACACGATCGGGTGTAAATATTTTAGTCGACAAAGAAAAAGGCGTTGTGGAACAACTTTATCAAGCTGGTGCTATTGCTTCACAAAGAGGAACGTATCGCGTAAGTGAAACAGAATTCGTTCGCTTTAAAGGCGTAGAAGAGGATGGTGTAACGGTCACTACCTCTACTCCAAATTTAACTGGCGATCCTCTCGATGATTATTTTGATGATCAAACCCCTAATTTCACTGTTTCAGCTGCCTTCTTTGATGTTGAAACCGACGAAGAAACTCAAACAACTGTCTTCAAATTAAATTCTGCTTATAATCCTGTTTCTTTCTTAAGCGATTTAATTCCAGTTGCGCTCTTCGCTGATCCTGACACCATTTTAAACGGTGAAGTTGAATTAGAGAATGGTTCAGTTAGGGATGTTCGACCAACGATTTCTTGCGATGAGAAAAATGTCATTATAACTTTCTATTTTGAATATATGAGTGTGTATATTGCTAACGCATCTATTACCCTAACCAATATTGACACGACTGTTTATCCCTTTACAGCCAATAGCGAATATCAAGAACCTACTAATTGGGAAGAATTATTCTATGATAGTTACGCGACTATCAATGAATTATTGAGCACTGTTGGTAATGCTAACAACGAAAATGCAGTCTTAGAAAATGTTCCATTCTATTTTGATCCACTCAACTCTTGGGGCGAAGATACTCTCACGATTAATAATGGCGCTTTTACAATTTATGCCTTAATCGATAATGAAAGTGATTTGCAGACCTTCTATCAAGATTATGTTGAACTTTTAATACAGGCGGGTTGGGAAGAAATAAATAGTGAAGAAACCGGCATCTATATTTATGAAAATGCTACATTCGGTTTAAGAATTACTTTAACGCTTTATTTAGACGCAGTTGAATTATCAGTCACGAATGTCGGCTTTACATATCAAGAGATGTTTAGAAACTATGAGGGAACAGGTTATACCCCAGATCTTTCTCACGAAGAATTAGCAAACTTCCCGCTCTTAATGCCTGCAACAGGCTTCCTTAACTGGGGAATAGTCTCTAGTGATAACTGGGAAACATGCCAACATTTCATTCAAATTGGTGAAACCGATACCTATATTTCTAACATCGCTGCTGGTGTTGATGAAGCAAATAGTAAATTCGAATCTTTCTTGAAGGAACAAGGCTGGTCACTTAAAGTTAACACTGATCCAAATTATAAAGATATTAGCGAATATGTTTATAGCAAAGTCGTTGGTGATAGAACATATACAATCACTATCACTTATCTATTTTTTGGTGGAGATACAATTGATATTGCTATTATCTTAAGTGGATATGACACTCCTAGTTCCACCGAGACTCCTAGCGAAGAAACTCCCGTAGAATAAAAGTAATAATCAACAATTGCTAACTGAAAAGGGTCACGATGTTGACCCTTTTTTATGCTAAAAAATCATATAAAAGTCATATAAACAAAAGCGGAATTCTGTTAAATAAAACTGGGTCATAAAAAACAACAGTATTTTATTTAATACAAGCAAAAACAAATAAAATATTTAGTTTTTGCAAGGAATATACAGCAAAATAACAAAATTATTATAAAAGCATATTAAGAAAAAGCGTTAAAATAATTTTGATACATCGATATTGATAATATTTAAATTTATTAATTAATATCAACGCGTATAACTAGTTTATCTTAAACTAATGTATTCTTAGATATCGCTATAAACGCGACATGTTTATATTGTAAAAACTGTTAAATATAGCGATGAGACTTATTGATAAAGAAAAAGGATCGTCTTTAAGAACAATCCTTTTAAAACAACAGATTTAAATAATGATTAACCCAACAAAGCGCTTAAATTGAACAAATAAATGACATAAGCACCATCGCTAGCGATTAAATCATCAACACCAATTCCGAAAGTTAACGAATCATTAACATACATACCTAACTCGTCACTATAGATAAAATTATTTTCTAATAATGATGCAGTATAATTAGTGACAACTGTTTCATCGGTAGCGCTAATTTGAATGACAAGTGCGCCCATATAAGGGTATAAAGAATAAAATAAAGTGAAATCATCGCCACTCCCCTGCGGAATATCTTCACTAGTAACATCAAACTCAAAGAAAGTCAAAGCGAGATTTAAGGTTTCACTAGGCCAAGTTGCACCAACAATAGTCATTGGTTGCATAATGATATATGTCACTTCGTTTTCATAATATGTGAAAATATGGAGGTACTCTTTAGGACTAATAGCGAGATATGTCGTTATGTTATCTTCGGTCGAGGAAGATGTTTCCCAACCTAAAGCTGATAAAGAATCGTTATATTCTTTACTGCCATCATAACCATATCCTAAGCCAATGACAAAGGTGTTCATATTAAATATATAATCAAAGTATCCATATTCATCATAAGCATGACTAGGAGTTGGTAAGGAAGTAATTTCCCCTAAAGATAAGAAGTCGGCGTAATAATTTACGCGATCATTTTCAAATCTATCATAGTGAATATAATAAAAATCAGCGACAAAATAACATAAACCACTACTAACTAAATTACCAGTTTGGTTAACGCCATAAACATTCACCTCAATCGAGGTTAAAGCATTAACATAACTCGTTAGGGTGTAATATAAATAATTCGCATCTTGAGAAGTAACCGTAAAACCATCAATAATTAAAGATTTACGAAATTCATCAATATATCCACTAGAAACAGTTCGGCTAGTCGTCTCATAAGAGACACAATTGTAGTCTTGATGATAATTGACTTCTGCACCGGGAACTTCATAATATGTCGGAACAAAGCCGCCTAAATGCGTGCTAAATAAATCCCTTTCTTCTTCCGTCCAATCTTTAGTAGGCTCACTGCTAATAGAGGTGGAAGAATTGACGCTACTAACATCGCTAGAAGTAGGACCAGGACAAGAAGTTAAAGTTAGAGCTAAAGCCGGCAAAATAAATGTTAAGATTTTTTTCATTTTTTTCCTTTCTTTCCATAAAAAAAGAAGGACTAATCCTTCTTTTTATTAAAATTAATTAAGCGATTGCGTTAATTTGAATTGTCGCTTCTTCACTAGTAATAGAAACAATATTAATCGTATAACCAAAAGCTACTTTTTCATCGTTATTATTTCGCGTATGGAAAAGGTATGACTGATAGTTAGAACCTTCGCCATTGAAACTATCACCTTGTTTAAATAAAGAGGCGTTATTAAATAAAACAGAAGCGCTGCTACGACCACCTTGAGGTAATAGTGAAATGAGATATTCATCAGGCTCAACAGTTTCTGTTTTAGTATTAGAAGTCGCAATCTTTGTAAAGGTTGAACCACTAGATGTGGTTGAACGAATAATGCGGTTAGTATAACCGGTGAATGTTTGCACGCCGGTTTGTCCATTATAACTATAAACACCTAATCGCGAATCAACATGTAAAATCTTGATACCACTTTCACTTGGACAGGTAGGATAAGCGCCGCGCAACGCAAATTGACTATCGCGTTCATTTAAACCAGTTGGAGTATAATACTCTAAAACGATGTATTCAGAAAAATAAGTGTTCTTATTTTCTTCATCGCTATCATAATAACCATTATAGGGAATAAAAATTGCATCGCCAGAACTTGCGAATGGACGAATCTTAATTTCGACTGAGCCATTAACCATATAAGGCTTAATCCAGCCTAAAATTGCTTTTGAATAGGCGTTATGATCACCAACATTATTATCCATCATATCAACTCTGCCTAAAGGTGAGATGTTAGAATAAGAAGTATCATAATAATCCCAAAGTGATAAGGCGTGACCTGTTTCATGGATTAAAGTGTGACAATCGACCTTAGCTTCGCCACTAGCGATTTGTTCAGCCGTCCAATTTTTGTGATTGCCATTTTCGTCATAATAGCCTTCTTCGAAGAAAGTTTGATAAGCAAAGAAAGCCCATTTGCCAATATCAGGTTGTCTCTTATTACCAGTTGTGCTGGTGCCACCACAATACGCCCAATAATAGCCATCCTCAACTCCCATATCTTCACCATAATTAATAGGAGCAGAATAAACCATTGATAAATAGTCAATCGAACCATCACCATCGCTATCAAAGTCTTGTAAAAATTCATCAGCAGTTTGATATAATGGATTACCACTTTCATCGACAAATAAATTTTTATAGTAACTAAAGCTCGTTTTGATGTTAGATAAGACCATCGTTGCATAAGCGAGTGGTTGAGTTGTGGTCGCAAATGTAAAGGCATTTAATGGTGTTTGTCTTTCAAAATCGCTAAAGCCATATTGCCATGGCATAACGTAGCCACTAAAAGACAATTTCCCATAACTAGTCTCTTCATAATAAGATTTTAGAGAGTGCCAAATGGTATCACTAGAGTCGCCAAAAAAAGCATCTTGCATATCTAAGCGTGCTTCTTCTTCACTTTTACCATATGTAGCTTCAATTTCAAAATCAGTAAATTTAATCGGAATAACTAAAACGCGTGCTTCGCCATGTGAGGGGCAATAATTTCCCACGCCATAACCATCGCGATTAACTTGCGAATTCGTGATGTCTTCTTTTTCATATTGGAAATATTCTCCACTATTACAGGCACTTAAAATTGCCACTAAGGGAAGCATTGTTAAGATAGATAATAATTTCGTTTTCTTCATATCTATTTTCTTTCCTTTCTAAATTAAATAATTGCAACTTGCTTTAGCAAGTAGCAAGAGTATATCGCTTATTAATTTTCTTGTCAAAGTTTTTATAATTTCATTAGACATTTTTTGTCGTTTAACTTTTTTAAAAAATAATAATTCAAAGCAAAATATCCACTTTATGCAACAAAAGGGCCGCAAAAGCCCTTTTGTTTTATTAAAATTAATAAATTAAATTAATCTTCTTGTCGATCGTGACTTTCAATATATTGTCCACGGACTTCTTCCATCTTTTTGGCAACAGTAAAATCGTCGAGATGGTCATGATAGGTATCCTCGTTCCATAACCCCGTGCCAGCTGGAATAAGTTTACCAGTGATGACATTTTCCTTTAAGCCATGAAGAATATCAACTTTGCCTTTAATAGAAGCATCCGTTAAGACGCGAGTCGTCTCTTGGAAGGAGGCAGCTGATAAGAACGATTTAGTACCTAAAGCTGCTTTCGTAATACCTAAAATTAATTGATGACCAACAGCTGGACGCTTGCCTTCAAGCAAGACAGGTTGATTAATTGATGTGAAGTCATCATAATCAACAAAGGCACCAGGAACAAGCTCGGTATCACCGCCATCGACAACAACAATCTTCTTAAGCATTTGACGCACAATAACTTCAATGTGCTTATCAGAAATAGAAATTTCTTGATCGCGATAAACTTTTTGAATTTCTTGGAGCATATAATTTTGAACTTTATTTTCATCACCATAAGCCAAAAGTTCTTTAGGCGAAATAGCACCTTCAGTAATCTTATCGCCGTTTTCTACTTTATCGCCTTTTTTCACTAAGACATAAGCACCATAATTAGTTTCATAAACTTTCTTTTCTAAGCTATTTTCAATTGTGACGCTATAAATACCATTTTCTTCGGTGACATTAGTAACTTTACCACTAAATTCAGCAATAATCGCTTTACCTTTTGGAGAACGAGCTTCAACAAGTTCAGCAACACGCGGCAAACCTTGCGTAATATCGCCACCACCAGCAACACCACCAGTATGGAAAGTACGCATTGTTAATTGTGTACCTGGTTCACCAATCGATTGAGCAGCCATAATGCCAACTGCCTCACCAACTTCTACTACTTTGCCGGTTGCTAAATTTAATCCATAGCAATGTTTACAGACACCATCGCGAGTTTGACAGGCAAATAAGGAGCGGATTTCAACTTCTTTAATGCCAGCATCAATGACTTTTTGAGCGTCTTTTTCGCTTATTAAGGTATTGCCTTCTACGATGACCTCTTTGGTCTTAGGATCAACAATTGGGCGAAGAGAATATCGACCAATTAAACGTTCTTTTAATTTGACGATAACTTTATTATTCGCGCCAATGATATCTTTAACAACAAAACCATGATCAGTATGGCAATCCTCTTCGCGCACAATAACATCTTGGGCGACATCGACTAAACGACGAGTTAAATAACCAGAGTCAGCTGTCTTTAAGGCTGTATCTGCTCCACCTTTACGAGCACCGTGAGTAGCGATAAAGAACTCGCTGACGGTTAAACCTTCGCGCAAGCAAGAACGAATTGGCAACTCGATTGTCTCACCTTTCGGGTTGCGCATTAAGCCACGCATACCAGCTAATTGTCTAAATTGCGAAGCGTTACCACGTGCACCACTATCTTTCATAATAAAGACAGGGTTGCGCTTATTGCGTTCAAATTGTTTTAAAGTTAAATCTTCAATTTGATTAGTAACCTTTTCCCAAGTGGAACAAACATCTTTATGTCTTTCTTCTTCGGTTGAAAGGCCTTGATCATATCTTTCTTGGTATTTTTCAACAATTTTTTCGGTTTCAGCAATAATTTCCGCCTTGTTTTCTAATACCTTAATATCAGAAATGGAGATAGTTACCCCTGCAACGGTTGAATATCTAAAACCATTATCTTTCATCTTATCTAAAACAGCACTTGTCTTAGAAGTACCATAACGACGGAATACCTCGTCAATAATTTTGCCTAAATCACCTTTCTTAAAAGGTGGAAGAATTGGTTTATTAGCAATATATTCGCGAATATCGGTACCAGGATCAACGAAATCTTCTTCGATATTATTCTTTAAATTTTCCGCACTTACGCGATTTAAATAGGGGAAATCAGCAGGGAAAATTAAATTGAAGATAGCTTTACCAACAGTCGTAATTAAATAGCCATTTTCCATTCTTTCACTTAAACCAGTTTTGTGAAGATTCTTCGCTTTAATTGCGACGCGATTATGAAGATGAATTTGTTTAGTTTGATAAGCTAAAATAACTTCGTTAATATCTTTAAAGACTTTGCCTTCACTATTACCATAAATTTCGTATAGTTCAGCTTCTTCGTAGTCACCTTTTTCTTCTCTTCTTTTCGCGCGTGAAAGCAATTCATCCTTAGTCTCTTCAAGCGTTAAATAATAATTTCCTAAGACCATGTCTTGGGATGGAGTGACAATTGGTTTACCATCTTTTGGACCTAAGATATTATTGCTAGCGAGCATTAAATTGAGAGCTTCCCATTGCGCCTCTTTACTTAAAGGTACATGGACCGCCATTTGGTCACCATCAAAGTCAGCATTAAAACCAGTACAAACTAATGGGTGAAGACGAATTGCGCGACCATCAACTAATTTTGGTTGGAAAGCCTGAATACCTAATCGGTGAAGGGTAGGCGCGCGGTTAAGTAAAACGGGGTGATCGCCGATAATTTCTTCGATAACATCATAGACGACAGAATCATAACGATCGATTAATTTGTCGGCTAATTTACTTGTATTAGCTAAGCCCCTCTTAATTAAAATTTGAGCGATAAATGGTCTAAATAGTTGAATGGCCATTTCGCGAGGCAAGCCACATTGATACATTTTTAAATCTGGTCCAACCGCAATAACCGAACGACCACTATAATCGACACGCTTGCCTAATAAATTCTGTCTAAAGCGACCGGGTTTACCTTGCAAAGATGCGCTTAAAGACTTAAGAGGACGACCGCCAGTGCCAGTCACAGGTTTATTGCGACGACCATTGTCAATTAAAGCATCAACGGCTTCTTGCAACATACGTTTTTCATTAATTAAAATGACATTAGGAGCTTTAATATCAATTAAGCGCTTTAAACGCATATTGCGGGTGATAACGCGGCGATATAAATCATTTAAATCGCTAGCCGCATATCTACCACCATCAAGTTGGAGCATCGGACGCAAATCCGGTGGAATAACCGGTAAAACATCAAGAACCATCCATTCTGGACGATTATGGGAATTGCGAAATGCTTCAATTACTTGTAAACGTTTAAGTAAATTTTGACGATTTTGTTTTTTGGCATCGACTAAATGCGATTCAATTTCATAAAATTCTTCATCTAAATCTACTTTCTTTAATAATTCTTTAATTGCTTGAGCGCCTTCGCCGAATTCTGCACCAGTGTGCTTGGAAATAAAGGCGGCCGTGTCAAAGAAATTGAAAGCTTCATTGCTATTGCCCATCTTTTCAATTAAATCTTGCGCAATTTCATAATCGGCACTTTCGGGATCTAATTTATCACAAAATTCTTCAATGACACGCGGAAAAACTTCACGAGCAGTCTTTTCATCAAAAACTTGTTTTGGTTCTAAAATGGTAGAGGTGCCACCATTTAAACAAACATGCGCGACGAAATAGACGATTTCCTCTAAAGCCTTTGGAGGAATATCTAAAATTAAGGAAATGCGGCTGGGAATACCTTTCAAATACCAAATATGCGTGCAAGGACTCGCTAGTTCAATATGGCCCATTCTTTCGCGACGGACATCTTTGGAAGTAATTTCCACTCCACAGCGTTCGCAAACTTGGCCAGCATAACGAATCTTTTTATAGCGACCACAATAACATTGATAGTCTTTTGAAGGTCCAAAAATCTTTTCACAAAATAAACCACCAGGTTTAGGTTTTTGTGAACGATAGTCGAGAGTTTCAGCATTGATGACTTCACCATGCGACCACTCTCTGATGCGTTCTGGTGAGGCAAGCCCCACACGAATAGCTTTTAAATTACGTACATCAAACATTTCGCGAACCTCCTTAATCTAAATATCCTTCATAATTATCAACATCGGTCAATTCGGAAGTGTTATCTTCCATCGATTCATTGACCATATTACGAATTGAAGAATCAGCTTTCTTTTCTTCTCTTTGAGCTTCTTTAGCTAGATAGTCCATATCAATTGAATCACCTTTATCATTAATTAATTGAACATCTAAACCTAAAGACATAAGTTCTTTACATAAAACCTTAAAGGCTTCAGGAATACCAGGAGCAGGAATTTCCTCACCTTTAAGAATTGCTTCATAAGTTTTCTTTCTACCAACGCGATCATCAGATTTAATCGTATCGATTTCTTGTAGAGTATGCGCAGCTCCATAAGCTTCTAACGCCCACATTTCCATTTCACCAAATCTTTGACCACCATTTTGAGCTTTACCACCTAATGGTTGTTGGGTGACTAAAGAATATGGACCGAAGGAGCGAGCGTGCAATTTATCATCGACCATATGGACGAGTTTAATCATATACATTACACCGACGGAAATACGTTCATCAAAACGTTCGCCGGTGCGGCCATCATAAAGAATGGTTTTGCCATCACGATCGATTTTTGCCTTATCCATTAAATCAAAGATTTCTTCGTTGGTAATGCCATCGAATGGTGGAGTAGCAACCTTTAGGCCAAGTTTTTTACACGCTAAACCGAGGTGGATTTCTAAAATTTGGCCAATATTCATACGGCTAGGAACGCCGAGAGGATTAAGCATGATATCAACAGGTGTTCCATCAGCTAAAAATGGCATATCCTCTTCTGGTAAAATGCGAGAAATAACACCCTTATTACCATGGCGACCACTCATTTTATCACCTTCGCTAATTTTACGTTTTTGGACGATATAAACGCGAATTGATTTATTGACACCAGCAGGTAATTCATCGCCGTTTTGACGAGAGAAAATCTTAACGTCAAGGACGATGCCACTACCGCCATGTGGTACTCTTAGAGAACTATCTTTGCCATCTTTTGATTTTTCGGCAAAAATCGCCATTAATAATTTTTCTTCGGGCGTTTGTTCGGTAATACCTTTTGGAGTTGTTTTACCAACTAAAATATCACCTTCATGAACTTCAGCCCCAGGAATAACGATACCATTTTCATCTAAGAAGGCTTTAGCATCTTCGCTGACATTTGGAATATCGCGAGTAATTTCTTCGGAACCTAACTTAGTATCGCGGCATTCAATTTCGTACTCTTCGATATGAATTGATGTGTAGGTATCATCTTTAACAAGGCGTTCGCTCATGATGACAGCATCTTCGTAGTTATAACCCTCCCAGGTCATAAAGGCGATAGTAACATTTTGTCCTAAAGCTAAATCGCCATTTTCCATTGAAGGTCCATCAGCGAGCACATCACCTTTTTTCACCCGATCATCAACTTTGACAATCGCTGATTGATTAATGCATGTGCCTTGATTTGATCTTTCAAATTTTAATAATTGATAAACGCGGTCTAAACCACTATCTTCTTTCACAACAATCGTTTGACTATCGACATATTTGACGACACCATCATCGCAGGCAATAATCGCTAAGCCACTATCGGTAGCAATCTTGTGTTCCATTCCTGTTCCAACATAAGGTGCGCTTGGACGAAGCAAAGGTAAAGCTTGTCGTTGCATGTTAGCACCCATAAGCGCACGAGTTGAATCATCGTTTTCTAAAAAAGGAATACACGCACTAGCAATCGAAATAATTTGTTTTGGCGAAACATCGATATAGTCAATTAAATCGCGATTGACAACGATCGTCTCAGCATTATGACGACAAATGACTTCATCCTCAAGAAGTTCATGAGTCACCGGATCTTGTTTGGCGTTTGCGCTAGCGATGTAATGATCGGTTTCTTCATCGACTGATAAATAAACGGTTTCATCAGTGACTATATTATTACGAACGATGCGATATGGCGTTTGAATAAAGCCATATTGATTCACTTTCGCGTAAGTCGCAAGATTATTAATTAAACCAATATTTTGTCCTTCAGGAGTTTCGATTGGACAAATGCGACCATAATGAGTGGGGTGAACGTCGCGAACATCCATGCTCGCCCTATCGCGGGAAATACCACCAGGACCTAAAGCCGAAATACGACGTTTATTTGTAAGTTCTGCTAAAGGGTTAGTTTGATCCATAAATTGCGAAAGTTGGCTAGAAGCAAAGAATTCGCGAATCGAGGTCGCTAAAGGACGAGTGTTAATTAAGGACTTAATCGTTACTTGAGTCATGTCGGAAATCGACATTTTTTGTTGAATAGTTTTGGCTAATTTAGTTAAGCCGATTCTAAATTGAGTTTGGATAAGTTCACCAACACTACGAATGCGACGATTACTTAAATTATCGATATCATCTGTTTCACCAAAGCCTTCAATAATATTCATAAAATACGAGAAGATTGCTAAAACATCAGAGAAAGTTACACAGCCAACCGTAAGATTTAAATCGGTACCAATGACTGGAACGACCTTTTTCTTTGTTTCATCGGTGTAAACATTGACAACATTAACAATGCCACCAAATTCTTCTTTGATATATTTGCGAGTTTCTTGCAAATCTTTACCTTTTGGAGAGATTCTTTCTAAAGCTTCCGATAAAGATTTATTGACCGAGACACGACGCGTATGCGCGCCATTTTCAAATATTTCTTGGTCGCGAAGAGATTCGACATCTTCTTTAGTCAAGGTATAACCTTTTTTGAAAAGAATTTCGCCATCTTTGCTTTCAAGATTTTCAGCTAAAGTGCGACCAACTAAGCGGTTATAAATACCTAGTTTTGTTTTATATTTAAATCTACCTGCAACACCTAAATCATAACGTTTATGATCGAAGAATTTTTGTACTAAAAAAGTTGAAACACCTTCATTAGTGATTGGTTCGCCAGGTTTAAGTTTTTTAAAGATGTCAACCAAAGCGTCAAGAGGGGTTTTAATATCGGCGTTTTTAGCAAGCGTGCTAACGAGCATTTCGTTTTCACCAAAAGTCTTAAGAATTGTCTTGTCGTCTAAACCTAAAGCCTTAAGAATAGTCGTGGCTGGCATCTTGCGTTGACGGTCGATACGGACGTGCAATAAACCCTTGGTATCAGACTCAAATTCTAACCACGTTCCGCGCGCGGGAATAAGGTCAGCATAAAAGAGGTTCTTACCACTCTTAATGTCGGTTGATTTTGATAAATAAGCACCTGGAGAACGAACGATTTGACTAACGATGACACGTTCAGCACCATTGATGATAAATGTGCCACTATCAGTCATTAAAGGAATATCGCCCATAAAAACGACTTCATCTTTCATCGTGTCATTGCCTTCGGCAAAACGTAAGCATAATTTAGTTCTTAATTTCGATGAATAGTTCTTATCGCGTTCTTTACATTGAAGAGGGGTATATTCAGGTTTTTGCAATTCAAATCCCAAATAATCAATAAAGACGGTGTCGCTGTAATTAGCGATTGGAAATACTTCTTCTAAAACTTCTTGAATACCTTTTTCTAAAAACCATTTGAATGAATTAGTTTGAATTTCCACAAGATAAGGTAATTCTAAAGAACCACTAATTTTAGAAAAATCAATTCGATCGTTAGGTAGAGTTTTGTAATCTTTGTATTTGTTCATGTATGGCTCCTTTAATTGATATTTTCGCTCATTAGGACAATAGAAGTAGAGCGAAGCGCCAGTAATTCAAATTTTAGTTTTGAATCATTTTACGTGCGCTATATGCGCATACGCGTATATTTATATCGCACATACGAGTGCGATAATAACATTTATTGCTTAGGGAGAGTTTACTCCCTAAGCAAAACAAAATAAACTTATCCTATCGATAAGATAAAGCCGGACAGTTATTTAACTTCGACTTCAGCACCAGCAGCTTCAAGAGCTTTCTTATGTTCTTCAGCTTCAACTGGTGAAATGTGTTCTTTGATGTTGCAAGGCGCGCCATCGACTAATTTCTTCGCATCCATTAAGCCTAAACCAGTGATAGCTTGAACAGCTTTAATGACCGCGACTTTAGTCGCACCAACACTCTTTAAGATTAAAGTAACATCGACTGGACCGCTAGCAGCAGCTTCTTCTTCAACAGGAGCAGCACCAACAGCCATTGGAGCAGCAGCCGTAACACCAAATTCTTCTTCGACAGCTTTAACTAGGTCATTGAGTTCGAGAACTGTCATTTCCTTTAAAGCGGCGACGATTTCTTCTTTTGTTAATTTAGCCATTTAAATTTCCTCCTAATAAGAATATTAATTTTTTGACTCCATAACAGCATTTACCACACGGGCAAAGGCACTAACTGGAGCATTAAGGCAAGATAAGAACATTGATAATAATCCTTCTTTGCCTGGTAATTTAGCGACTTCTTTGACGCCTTCATCATTTAAGATGCGTCCTTCAATTAAGCCGGCTTTGATAACTAATTTTTGATTTTTCTTAGCGAACTTGGCTAGAACACTCGGGGCAGATGTTACTTCATTAGAGAAGACATAAGCATTACTACCAACTAAATATTCATCAAGTTCATTAAGTTTTAAATTATCGACCGCTCTTCTTAACATCGTGTTTTTATAAATGTTAAGAGTCGCACCGACTTCCCGAAGTTTATTTCTGAGGTCACTTAATTCTTGAACTGATAATCCGCGATATTCAACAACAACCATGCATTGACTATTTTGAATAGTATCAGTTAAATGCAAGACGAGGTTTTTCTTGGCTTCGAGAATTTGTTGATTCATATTAACCTCCTTATAACTTCTTATAGAAGGCTCCAATATACTTTATTTACCTCAGTAACATTATTAAGCTTACGCCGTTACTATCTTAGGTATATTGTGCTTCTAATAGTAACGATTAGTTGAGTGCAAATCTAACCGCAGGTCCCATCGACGCATGAATCGACATGGACTTAATATAAACGCCTTTTACAGCAGATGGACGAACGCGATAAAGCGTGTCCATTAACGCTTTTAAGTTATCGAGTAACTTTTCGCTATCGAAACTGACGCGACCAATCGAAAGATTCATATTCGCGTCCTTATCGAGACGATATTCTACTTTACCTAACTTAATCTCATTGATTGCCTTAGCAATATCCATTGAGACGGTTCCGGTTTTAGGATTAGGCATCAAACCTTTAGGACCTAAAAGACGACCCAATTTACCAATTTCTGCCATCATATCAGGAGTAGCGACAATAACATCATAATCGAACCAGTTTTCGCTTTTGATTTTATCGATCATCTCCTTGCCACCAACAAAGTCGGCTCCGGCATTTTTGGCTTCATCGATTTTGTTGGTGATCGCTAAGATACGTTTGGTCTTACCATTACCATGGGGAAGAATTAATGTACCACGAATTTGTTGATCGGCTTTAGTAGTATCAACATTAAAATTGATCGAAACATCAACCGTAGCATCAAATTTAACTTTAGCGGTCTTCTTAACAAGCTCGATGGCTTCGCTCATGGAATATGTTTTTCCTGCTTCGATTAATTCTAAGCTGGAACGATATTTCTTTCCTCTTTTCATAAAAATTAATCTTTCACAGTGATGCCCATATTGCGCGCACTACCTTCGACAATCTTCATAGCGGCTTCAATATCGTGACAATTTAAATCGGGCAATTTATATTCAGCAATTTCTTTCAACTGAGCTTTGGTAATTGAACCAACAACTGTCGTCTTAGAATTCGCACTACCCTTTTTGATATTGGCAGCTTTCAAGAGCAAGGAAGCAACAGGCGAAGTCTTAATGACAAAGTCATGTGACTTGTCTTCATAAGCTGTAATAATAACTGGAACAATTTCACCCTTTCGATCGGCGGTTTTAGCATTAAAATCAGTACAAAACTTCGGCATGATAATACCAGCACTGGCAAGTTTTGGACCAGGTTTAGCTTCACCACCAGGGAGTTCCATCTTCACAACTTTGACGATTCTTTTACTCACGTGAATTTCTCCTTTCTAACAAGATTATTCCGTGTCGTGGTTAGCGGTTAAATCGCATAACCTCCCACGAAACGTACATACTTATGCCTGCACTCATAACTGCATAAGTATAAAAATAATATCACACGCGCACACAAATGCCAAACACTTTTTATTTTTTTATCTATGAATAATAAAGGTTTAAAAAATGCTATTATGTATTCACTCAAGTTTTTATTAAATATTTTGAAAATATTTTTTTCTCTTATATAAGATAAAATTAATACATTTTCGTTTTTAATCTTGTAAAAATAAATTATTTTACTTTATAAAATAGGATTGACAACGATATTATAATTAAAACAATCGTAAGACCAGTATCGGCCAAAATTGCAATTGTCATATTTGAAATATTAAAAATTGATAAAAAGAAAACAATTAGCTTTATGGCAAGTGCAAAAACGATATTAAATATCGAAATAAAGCGTGCGATTTTTCCAATTCTAATAGCATGATAAATCTTTAATGGATGATCTTGCATGATAACAATATCAGCGTTATCAACGGCAATATCACTTCCAATACCACCCATTGCAATACCAATATCAGCTCGAATAATAGATGGTGTATCATTAATTCCATCGCCAGCAAAAGCAACTAATTTAGATTTCTTTTTGCTTTGCTGATTAGCAATTTCCTTTGCCACAATCTTCGTTTTATCAATAGGAAGCAATTTATAATGATAATCAGCGATGCCTACCTCCCTAGAAACATCTTCAACATTCCTTTTAGTGTCGCCAGATAACAAAACAACTTTGACCCCCATACTCGTTAATGAAGTCACAAGTTGTTTGGCTTTTTCGCGAATTGTATCGCCGATGACAACATAGCCGAGATATTTTTGATCGACGGCTAGATAAATGACAGTGCCACATTCATCAACTTCGTTAAAGACAACATTATATTTTTGAAGCAATTCTGCATTACCAGCAAGTATTAATTGGTTTCTGTATAAAGTTTTGACACCAAGCCCAGCCACTTCTTCATATTCCGCTTGCTCAAGAGCAAATTGTGCGACATCTTGATGAGCGCAAATTGCTCGCGCTATCGGATGCATAGAACGCGATTCGGCAGCTAAAAGGTATTTATCAAAAGAATCTTTGTCTATATTGATTGTCACCTTCTTTTGGACAACGAAATTACCATAAGTCAATGTTCCAGTTTTATCAACGAATAAAACTCCAATTTTGGTGAGGGCATCTAAATAGGAGCCTCCTTTAACGATAATGCCGTTTTTAGAAGATAGACCAATTGCAGCAAAATAAGCTAAAGGCACCGAAATAACAATCGCACACGGACAACCTATCAATAAAATTTCTAGTCCTAAATAGAGTGCTTTTGCCCAATCGTATAAATTAGTAACCCCTGTTAAAACTGATACAAAAATTGCTAAAATCAAAATAAATGGCGTGTAAATACGTGCAAATTTGGTAATAAATTTTTCTGTTTTAGTTTTTCTTTCACCGCTATTTTGAACTAGTTCAAGAATCTTAGAAATAGAAGAATCACTAAAAACTTTCTCAACTCTTAAAGTAATTGATCCGCTCGTTAATATCGAGCCACTTAGAACATTTTGACCAACTTTAATGCTCACCGGTAAAGACTCGCCTGTTAAACTCGACATATCCAATGAACCACTTCCTTCAATAATAATGCCATCAACCGGAATAATTTCGCCTACTCTTACAATAATTCTATCACCGACCATCAATTCGCTCGGTTTAATCGTAATAATCCGGTCCTCAACTATCTTATGGGCAGTGTCTGCTCTTAAATCAATTGCACTAGAAATAGCTTCTTTTGATTTTTTTGTTGCAATATCTTCAAATAATTGGCCAATCTGCCAAAGTAAAACAACCATCACCCCTTCAAAATATTCAGGTTCCCCTAAAAAGACCATTAAAAATGCACCAATTGAAGCAATTAAGATTAATAAATATTCATCTAGCGGATTAGTTAATTTAATAATATTATAGAAAACTTTCCAAGCAACATCATATAAGATGATTGCCAAAGCGATTGAATATAAAATCGTCGGAAGATAGATATAATCTATAAAAGCAAAACGCGCAAGTAAAATTAAGATTAAGGAGATTAAAATTCTTGCTAGTGTCACCCAAAATTTTAATGTAAATATTTTTACTTTTTCTTTTTTAATAGCACCAAATTTAGTAATTTCGATTTTATCAGATTCAACTTCTTTGATTTTGTTAATAAGTTCCTTTTCGCTCATCGGAGCGTCTTTATATGTAACAAATAATTTTTCACCAGTAAAATCAATAGTAGCATCTAAAATCCGTGGATCCTTATTCAAATGTCTTTCGCTTTTGATAGCGCAGTTAGCGCAATCAAACCCTTTAATATGGTAAACGACTTTTTTCATAGATTAATTATAATCCTTTTAATAAATTAAAAAGCTGCAGCAGCAGCTTTTTAGATAAGAATGGACAAATAATTTATATTTTTTCAATCTCAGAGAAATCAACATCGGCTTCAGTGCTACGACCAAAGAAAGAGATTTCAACTTTGACATTGCCGGTTTCTGAATCGATGCTAAGAATGCGACCTTCTGTTCCTTCAAGGGTGCCACGAATAATTTTAATATTATCACCGACTTGATAACGCGCATACATTGAAGAATCAACAATACCCATTCTTTTTAAAACTGGCTCAATTTCTTCTTTAGCGACAGGTGTTGGCTTTTGACCGCCACCAGCTGAACCAGCAATGCCAGTAACGCCTGGGGTATTACGAACAACATACCACGTGTCATCAGTCATAATCATTTCGATAAAAATATAACCGGGATAAAGATTTTTCTTTTTCATGACAACTTCTGGCACGCCTTTTTTCATGCGAACAGTCTCTTCTTCAGTTTCAGCTACTAAAACATTAAAAATTTTATCTTCTAAATTAGCGGTTTTGATGCGCTTAAGTAGATTATCAGCGACCTTGCGTTCATGCATTGAATAGGCAGTGACGATGTACCACTGCTTTTCGCCCAATTGATTTATGTTATCCACTTACTAAAAACCTCCTAAAAGAATTCTTAAAGCGCTTGCAACCGAATCGGTTGAACTAGAATCGCCACTATTAGGTGAAATAGTGGAGAAAATATCTTTTAATTGATTAATCAATGATCCAGCCGCCCAGTCTTCTAATGATAAAAATAATGCAGCAATACAACAGATGACTAAAACCGCTGCTAAAGTAGGAAAGAAATCATCCCATTTTGGCCAACGAACGCGTTTGCCTTCTTTAATGACCTCTGAAGCATATTTTCTTAAGCCCATAACGAATCCTCCAACAAACTATTTGCTTTCTTTATGCAATGTATACTCACCACATTTTGGACAATATTTTTTTATCTCAAAACGTGAGCCTGTGCAGCTATTAGAAACATAAGTTGTGTAGTTTCTAGAAAGACATTGGGGGCAAATTAAAATTATCTTTTTCCTCATCTATCTTCCTCCTAACTGTACATTCTAAATAGAGAATAATGTTGAAAATCATTCTTGTCAATAATTTTTATATTATTGAAACACTTTTAGTAGAACACATCGTGTTTTAAAAATTAAGTAAAATAGACAATTTTTGAATAAAAACCTATGCAAATCTTAATTATTTTATTATTAATGACTCGCTTGATAAAAGAGAGGTCTCCTGAATTTTTTTAATAATTCTTTTAATAACACCTGGTTGCAACTTTAAATTTTCAGCAATCTCTCGAATAGTATATCCCTGGTATTTTAAAATGATGATTTTACGATAGAGAAGATATTTATCTCGTCTTATTCTATTGACACCTGATGATGATAAGATGCTAACTGTTTCTTCAAAATCAATGTGTTTGTTAATCTCTTTTTTAGCGTTATAATCTTCAATAAAATCAAGATATGTTAAACCATTATCATCAACATTGTTATCAAGTGATAAGGCTCGGTTATTTTCATCTTTTAAATGTTCTTTTATCGCTAAAGCAATATCTCTTAAATATAAAGTTTTAAAATAATTTAAAAATGGAATCACATTAAAGCGGAAAGAGTAAATTGCTGAATATAAAGACAAATAGAAGACATAATCAAAATTAATCGTTTGGAAAAATTGAATTGATTCTGCTTGTAAATAATTTTTAAGTATTTTGCGAGCGTAATTTCTATACCGCTCAATTAAAGATATGAAAGCATCATCGTGTCCTTGAATGTAAGCTAAAATTAAATCTTCATCTTTAAGATGTTTAAATTGATCCATTCTTTCTCCTTGAAAGGAGAATTCTTAATGCTTGTTTCTAATGTATGATAATAAAATAGCTGAACTAGAGGCAACATTTAATGATTCAACATGCCCAAACATCGGAATAGATACATAGTAATCAGAATTGTTTAAAATCAATTTCGAAATGCCTTTACCCTCATTACCGAAAATTACAACAGAAGGATTATTAAAATCGATGTCATAATATGGTTGAGAACCTTTCTCAGAAATAGCATATATCCAATAACCGTGTTCTTTTAATTGTTGAATTGCATTATTCAAATTTGCGACCACCGCTACTTTGATAAAAGATAATGCTCCAGTAGAAACTTTATAAACTGTCGGACTTAAAGGTGCTTGATTTTTATTTTTGATAATCAAACCATCGATATTAAAGGCGTCAATATTTCTAATAATCGCACCCAAATTATGTGGATCCATAACTTCATCTAACATAACAATAATTGGATTGTTCTTCTCTTTTAATGAGTTGATTAAATCGAGCAAAGAATATGTTATATATTCATCAATTCGAGCAACAATCCCTTGGTGATTATTAAATGATGACATCCGATCAAGTTCATGATTAGAAACAATTTTTGGATTAAGTTTACGAGCTTTTAAAGTTTGAAGAATTTTTTGGTCAGAAAAATTTTGGGCTAAAAAAACTTCATAGACATGGCCATTATCTAGATAACTTAATACAGGAATTCTCCCGTAAATATAATTTACATCGTGGCCTAATTTTCTATTCTCACTTTGCTTAAACTTATATTTCATTTGTTACTTTAATATCAATTGGGCGAATATATTCACGCAGTTCATCAGCAAAAGCAGTTATCGATGCACGAGAAAGATTATTTACTCTCAAAGTTACTCTTAATAGTGATTGATTTTGATAATTGATAATTCGCGAATCCATATCTTTAACATTGATAGCAAATCGAGAAGCACAAACAAGAATTTCTTTTAAAACTGGTTGGTCTAAAGGAACAACTAAAATTATATAAGGGTTGCGATTAGCAGCAAATCTTTCTAGCCATCTTAAACCAATCAAAATGAAAAGGGCAATTAAAGTGGCAATGCCACAAATAATAAAGTTGCCGCTGCCAGATGCTAAACCCAAAGCCATGACTAACCACAATGTTGTTGCAGTTGTTAAACCTTTAACGTCACTTCCAGTTTGCATAATTGTACCAGCGCCTAAAAAGCCGATACCACTAACAACTTGCGCAGCTAGTCTAGCTGGATCGCGATTAGGAAATGCTCCATCAGCGCCAATTTGCCCAAAGCCATATATCGAAACAATCATAACAAGCGCTGAACCTAAAGCAACTAAAAGATGGGTTCTTAAACCCGCCGCATGCCCATGATATTCTCTTTCAAAACCAATTATACCTGCACACAAAGCCGCGCATAATAATGACAAAAATGCGAGAATAACAATTCCCCAACCATTGCCGTTAAATAGGCCCTCAAAATATTCGACTATTTGTTGATCGATAGATGTAATTGGCATTTTCTTTCTCCTAAATTATGTGCTTAGCCATAAGAAGCGGCCTAAGTTCATCACTTTTAGCATATTCGCCCTTTGAGCGATACTCTAAATATTTATTATACAACATTTTATCATAATCGTTGATAGTAGGAAAAGAATTATCAATACCGAGGATAAAAAGCATTTCTTTTAACGATGAAATAAGTTCTTGTAGAAGGAGGTAATTTACTTCTTTTTGTCGGATGTTTGTGTTTATTTCCTTAATGATATTATGCATTTCGCTAATCGCATTTGCAAAATTCAAATCATTTGCTAAGGCATCGATATAATGATCCATTTTATTCGCATATTTTTTATTAATTTCAAAACCATTTAACTGGAGTAAAGAAGTACCGCGAAGATAAGCGTTTTTAATCTTTTCAACTTCGTTTTTCGCGCCGCGAATAACTGCATCTGAAAAAGCGACAGGAGAACGATAATAAGTAGATAGAATTAAATATCTAATCGCGTCACCACCATACTCTTTAATAACATCTTTAGCCAAAATAACATTGCCTAAAGATTTGGACATTTTTTCTTCACCAAAATTAACAAAACCATTATGCATCCAATAATTTGCTAATAATTTATGATTGTAGGCTCTAGCTTGGGCTAATTCGTTTTCATGATGAGGGAATTTTAAATCAAAGCCACCGCCATGAATATCTATCGTTCCTCCAAATATCGCCTCAATCATGACGCAACATTCAGTATGCCAACCAGGACGCCCACGCGAAAAAGGTGAATCCCATGCAATCCCTTCTTTAGTTTCTTTCCACAAAGTAAAATCGAGAGGCGATTCTTTTTTATCGTTGCTTAGAATGCGCGCACCAACTTTTAAATCATTAATATTTGTATTCGACAATTTTCCATAACCTTCAATAGAATTGACACGGAAAAAAACATCGCCACCAATTTGATACGCTGAACCATTATTAATTAAATCCTGAATATAATTGATCATATTATTAATATATTCAGTTGCTCGCGGATGTTCATAAAAAGGCAAACAATTAATGTTTTTTAGTATTTCTTCATATTTGGCAATATTTTCTTTAGCAACAAATGCTTCTGAAACACCCAATTCTTTCGCCCGATTAATAATTTTGTCATCGACATCGGTATAATTTGATACATATTTGACATCGTAACCAAGATAAGTAAAAAATCGAACTAAAGAATCAAAAAAAATCGCAGGACGAATATTGCCTAAATGCGCATCATTATAGACGGTTGGCCCACAAACATATAAAGAAACTTCGCCATCTTTTAGCGGAACAAATTTTTCAATTTTATTTGATAATGAATTATATAAATAGACATCTTTCATATTAAATATTATAAGCATTAAAGAAAAAAGTTGCATTAACTTTTAAAAAGTTAAATTGCCGATATATCCACACAAATTGAGGACAATGATTTTTAATAAAAAAGCTAGGATTTGCAAGATATCCTAGCTAATTTAAATAAATTTTAATAAATTTTAATTATATTTCTTTCGATTATTTACATATGTCGTATGCAATAATTCGTGGGCTAAATGCGAGCCTGGTTTTTCTAAATAATCATTGTATAAGCGAATGATATCTTTATTATTGTGCGATTGACGCACGACTTGACGTTCGTCCTCGCTATATAAAATAGAAGCTCTCTTAGCGGCAAATGTCGCTAAAATATCATCATCTTCATTAGGTAAGAAAACAGGCTTAACATATGGTTGACCACCACCATTAATACATCCGCCGGGGCAACCCATAATTTCAATAAAATGGTATTTACTCTTACCATTTTTAATATCTTCGAGCAATTGTTTAGCGTTCTTCATGCCGCTAGTAACAGCAACATTTATGACTTGACCATTGATTTCTAAAGATGCTTCCTTGACACCTTCTAAACCACGAACAGCTTTAAAATCTAAAAAGCCGGCTTCTTTATTGGTTAAGGTGTGATAAGCGGTTCTTAAAGCCGCTTCCATAACACCACCAGTCACCCCAAAGATGACGCCTGCACCACTATATTCGCCTAGTAAATCATTATCAAATTCTTCTTCGGGAAGTTTTTGCCAATTAATCCCAGATCGACGAATGAGACGGCCAAGTTCTCGTGTTGTTAAGACACAATCAACATCGGCAATACCATCCTTATTTTTTAATTCAGGACGTTGGGCTTCATATTTTTTAGCTGTACAAGGCATAATTGAAACGGTAAAGATTTCCTTTGGATTTAGATTATGTACTTTAGCATAATATGATTTAATAATTGCCCCCATCATCTCATGCGGCGACTTACAAGACGAGACATGCGGAATAATTTCAGGATAATAATATTCTAAATAATTAATCCATCCTGGTGAGCAAGAAGTAATCATTGGCAAAACACCGCCGTTAGTTAGTCGCTCCATTAATTCATTAGCTTCCTCCATAATCGTTAAATCGGCAGCAAAATTTGTGTCGAAAACCCGATAGAAGCCTAAACGATGTAAAGCGGCAACCATTTTACCAGTACCGGGCGTTCCAATCTTCTCACCAAATTCTTCAGCTATTGCAGCGCGTACGGCTGGAGCAGTT
This sequence comes from uncultured bacterium, assembly GCA_949297305.1. Classification (GTDB taxonomy): domain Bacteria; phylum Bacillota_I; class Bacilli_A; order RFN20; family CAG-826; genus CASFSG01. The sequence goes on along the minus strand of CASFSG010000019.1, from coordinate 39,516 downwards.
TGAACGATAACTTTTTTGCCTTCAGCCATCGCTTTATCAACTAAAGCAATTTGATCGTGTTCCATTAAAGCTCCAGTTGGGCAAACTAACGTACATTGTCCGCACTGCATACAAGGAACATTACTAAAAGAACGATTGTCGGCTGGAGAAACGATGGTAGCAAATCCTCGGTTTTCAAAACCTAAAATCCCAATACCTTGAGCTTCCTTACATCTAACAATGCATCGACCACATAAAATACATTTGGAAGTATCTCTAACTAAACCAGGTGCTAAATTATCGATAGTAACAGGTGTCTTATGACCTTCATAACGACCCTCTCTAGCTCCAACAAGTTTAGCAACATGAAGCAATTCACAGTTGCCATTTTTCGAACATTCTTGGCAATCTTTGTTATGATTAGAAAGAAGAAGTTCAACCGATGTTCTTCGAGCGTTTACTGCTTTAGGGGAGGAGATACTAATTTCCATTCCTTCATTAACAGGATAGACACAGCTAGCAACTAGTCCACGTGCCCCTTTAACCTCCACTAAACAAACACGGCAGCTCGCTAATGAGCACTTTCCGTTATTAAAAGCACATAAAGAAGGAATATCGTAACCGCATTTATGAGCAGCTTCTAAAATAGTTAAACCCTTTTCAACTTGATAGGATTTACCTTCAATAACAATATTTACTAATTCAGACATTGCAAAATTCCTCCTTAAATCTTTTCAATAGCTTTAAATGGGCAAGTGCTAAAGCAAGAGCCGCATTTAATACATTTGCTTTGATCAATCTTAAAGACTGTTTTACCTAACTCACCACTAATGCAGTGTGTCGGACAATTACGCGCGCACATTCCGCATTTCTTACAAAGATCTGGTTTAATAACAAAACGCATTAAGTCTTTACACACATGTGCGTCACACTTCTTTTCGACGACGTGCTCAAGATATTCATCATAGAAAGAACGCATCGTCGACAAAACGGGATTAGGAGCAGTTTGTCCTAAACCGCACAATGAATTTGTCCGCACGTTTTCGCACAAATCTTTTAATTCTTCTAAATCTTCCTTTGTTGCAGTACCACGCGTAATTTTAGATAAATATTCCAAAATGCGACGCGTACCGATGCGGCAAGGCGAACATTTGCCGCACGATTCATCGACGATAAATTCCATATAAAATTTTGCTACATCGACCATGCAATTATCTTCGTCCATAACAATTGCACCACCACTACCCATCATTGAGCCGGCAGCAATTAAATTGTCATAATCAATAGGAGTATCTAAATCCTTTTCTGTCAAGCACCCACCACTAGGACCACCAGTTTGAATAGCTTTAAATTTCTTGCCGTGGGGTACGCCACCACCGATGTCATAAATTAATTCGCGAAGGGTTGTGCCCATTGGAACTTCTACTAAACCTACATTGTTAACTTTCCCGCCTAAGGCAAACACTTTGGTTCCTTTAGATTTTTCAGTACCGTATTTATTAAATTCTTTTGCCCCGTTACGCAAAATATAAGGAACACAAGCGAGAGTTTCAACATTATTGATAATAGTTGGCTTGCCCCATAAACCTTTGACAGCTGGGAAAGGAGGTCGCGGACGCGGCATTCCTCTTTGTCCTTCAATCGAATTTAATAGAGCAGTTTCCTCGCCGCAAACAAAGGCGCCAGCACCTAAACGCAAATGCGCTCTAAAAGAAAAATCAGTACCTAAAATATTATCACCAAGTAAACCAGCATCTTCCATCAATTTAATGGCGTTTCTTAATCGTTTAATAGCTAAAGGATATTCAGCACGAACATAGAAATAACCATTTTGAGCACCGATAGCATAACCAGCAATCATCATTCCTTCAATAACCGAAAAAGGATTGCCTTCAAGGGCACTTCGATCCATGAATGCTCCTGGATCGCCTTCATCGCCATTACATACAACATACTTGGTATCATTAACTTGGTCATAAGCAAATTGCCATTTGCGGCCAGTGGGGAAACCACCGCCACCGCGACCTCTTAAACCTGAAGCAAGAATTTCATCGATAACTTCTTGCGGTTTCATTTTTAAAGCTTTAATTAATCCTTGGAATGCACCATAACCAATCGCGTCATCGAGACGTTCAGGATTGATAACACCAACGCCATAAAGGGCAATTTTAACTTGTTTTTTATAAAAATCGACATCCTTTTCTTTTGTAATTGTTTTGCCTTCTTTATTTTTGAAACATAAATCGTCGATAACATGACCACCAAGAATGTGCTCTTCGATGATGCGTTCAGCATCTTCGGGTTTAACTAAGCGATATAAAACATCATCAGGAAAAACTTTGACAAATGGCCCTTCACTACAAAAGCCAAAACAACCAGCTTCATCAACTTTTACAATATTTTCTAAATTGCGTTTATGAATGGCCTCGATTAATCTTTCTTTCAATTTTAATGAGTTAGCAGTTTCACAACCTAATCCACCACAAATAAGCAATGTATAAGTACCATCAGTGGAACTAAACTTCTGTTTTAAACATTCTTCGCAATGATTTTTATGAGAAAGAAATTTCTCTAATGTCGATAATTTTTCCATTCTTACAAGGCCTCCATATCGCGATATTTTTTAATAATCTTTGGCACTTCATTCACTTTCACGCGACTATAAACTTCGCCATTAATTGTACAAGCTGGTGCTATTGCACAAGCGCCAATGCATCTAAGCGCATCAATAGTAAATAAACCATCTTCACTCGTACCACCAGGTTTCGTCCCTAGTTCTTGGCAAAATTTATCTAAAACATTTTGGCCGCCTTTGACATAGCACGCCGTACCTAAACACACACCAATAATATATTTTCCTTTTGGTTGCAAAGAGAAGAATGAATAAAAGGTAACGACCCCATAAATTTCGCTCACTGGAATATCAGTTTTTTCAGAAACGATTTCTTGCACTTCTAAAGGAATATAACCAAACTCAGTTTGAATATCAGATAAAATTAGCATCAAAGGAGTAGGCTCATTTAAGTACTTATCGCAAATAGCTTCAATTTTAGCTTTTGCTTCAGGTTGTATTCTACCCATCTAAATAACCTCCATAATAATAAAATATCCGTTTTTAATATTAATAAAATATTAAGGCGATGACAAGTTGAATTTTATAATCAACAAAAAATTAACTAGAAATATTTCTAAATTAAAAAATGTTAAATCGATTAATATGCCCAGTTGACATTATCGCTCAATAAAGCAACACGACTAACATCGCGGTTATAAAGATAATCGACCCCAACATCAGAACGCAATAACGAATAATAATCATTATCAAAATTCTTTAATTCTGAAATGGAAAATAGTTTTTCTAAATGCATGTTGTTATAACTATAGTCATAATTGTAGGAATCAGCAATGACATAATAGGTGTGACTAGGGTTAATATTGTCACTTACAAAATAAAAACAATAATTATCGTTCTTTTGAAACCTGTTAATCAAATTTTCGCCACTAATAGAGACGAGGGCAAAACTATTGTCGAAAGGCATCGCCTCATATAATTGTCCATAAGTAAAGTTTTTGCCGCTAATTGAAGTCCTTAAATTATTTAATGCAACTGCTCCAAATAAAGAAGCGTTTTTTTCTTGACTAGATAAATATTCATTAGCGAATTCACAAAAATATGAATAATAAAATTCAACAAAAGGGCGATAGCTATAGGTGTAAGGAACGTAATCATAAATAACTTCATCGCGAATTTCTTTGATAAAATTATCTTCATAATATCGATATAACTCGTCTATTTCATCATCGCTAGCAACATATTGATTTAAATCAATATTTTCTACATTAATAACCTCTAACCCGTCCTCGCTTAAAGCGATTTGGATATGATTGATATTTTGACCATAAGAAGATGTTTGAACATGATATGTTTGACGTTCGTCTAAATAGATATATTGCATATGGGTATGACCTTCGATAACCAAATCAATATAATCACTTAAAGAATTTGAATAGAAATCGCGAAAATAACTATCGCTACTAGGAAAACCATCTGCACCATCATGAACTAAATAAATAATAAATTGTGCGCCCTGATTTTTTAAATTTAACGCTTCATTACGAACTATATTTACAAGATTAACACCTGTAATAAATTTAAAATTTGCTTGATTGGTAATAGTTTGAGAAATTGAGGAATAAATATTTCCAATCGCCCCGATAACACCAATTGAAATATTGTTTTTTCTTAGCAGAGTTGATTTTTGTGCATAATCGACAATATTATCGTTATCAATATCAAAAATATTAATTCCTAGAAAGGGATAATTCGCCATTGCAATAATTTCTCTTAAATTATCTTCACCCCAGTCAAATTCATGATTGCCGAAACTAGAAGCATCTAAACCAATTAAATTATAAAAATTATTGACGACTTCGCCGCGCACCAAATTGCTATCTGCTGTCCCTTGAAACGAATCGCCGGCTGATAAAATTACCGTTCCTTCATCATTAAGAACAGTTTTATCTTTTAAAAATGCTCCTAAACGCGACATCCCTCCTTGGTTTTCAGCTAAATTTTCTTTGACATAGCCATGAAAATCATTAAAGGCATAAATATCAATAGGTGATATTAAATAATATTCTGGTCGCATGACATTTTTAAATTTAAAACTAATTGATTCGATAATATATTCGCCATAAGGAACATAAATTGCAAAATAATCATTTGCATCATCGCTAGACTGAATCAAGGTATTGCTGGCTAAAGCTAAATTACCTTGATGAGGATTATTTAAACCAATAGCAAAGGAACTAAATTTATAGCGAATAGCGTTCAAAACTCCCACTTCTTGATATCGAACTTTTATGTCATCAATTTCTCCAGCGTGAATAAGCAAGGAGCCGCCGTGATTTAAATGTATTTTATCGTTTTTAAAATCGTAATTATCTAATTCGATCCAATAACCTTTTTCATCGACATAACCACCATCTTCACGATTATAATTTTCAACCACATTTACAAGATCGACTAAAATATCATATTCGATATCTTGATTTTTAATGCAACTAGAAAAAAATATTGAGAAAACGCTAAAAAATAATGCAAATCCCCAATATTTTTTCATTATTTATAATTTGATATCAGCTATTTTTGTTTGGCGATGCGGCTTGATTGTAATTTCGCCTAAACTGATAGCCCCGCTAGGACAAACATGTCCACAAAGCAGACATCCGACACATTTATTTTCATCAAAGACAGGTAAACGATTATCTTTGTCCCAACTAATTGCTTGATGCGCGCCATCATAGCAAGAGATATAGCAGCGGCCACAATGTACACATTTATCCTTATCAAGCGCAGGATGAACAATATAGTCGCGATTGAGTTCTTCGGCTGGAATAATGTTTTTATTTGCTAAGCCAACTAAATCAGATAAATGCTCCACGCCTTTTTTATTCATGTAATGCATCAAACCATTGGTTAGATCATCGATGATACGATAGCCATATTGCATAATTGCAGTAGTTACTTGCAAAGTAGAAGCGCCGACCAAAATAAATTCCACCGCGTCCATCCATGTTTCAATTCCCCCGATGCCTGAAATCTCTAAATTAGCTAAGCGAGGATCAGCGCGCATTTGTTGAATAAACCTTAAGGCAACTGGCTTGATTGCTTTGCCAGAATAACCAGAAATAGCTGATTTACCATCAATAATCGGTAAACCAACGCATTTATCTAAATCTATATTACAAATGGATTTGATTGTATTAATCGCACTTATGCCATCCGCCCCACCTTCTAAGCAAGCAATGGCTACAGGCACCATATCAGTTATATTAGGCGTCATCTTTGCCATCATTGGTAAGGAGGAACCTTTTTTAACTGCAATACAATACCTTCTACATAGTTCAGGATTTGTGCCAACATCGCTCCCCATTGCATGCGAAGTCATTTGAGGACAAGATAAGTTCATTTCAATCATATCAGCACCAGCTAATGTGACTAAACGAGCAAGTTCGGTCCAATCTTCTTCGTTTGAACCCATAATAGAAGCAATTAAAACTTTATCGGGAAATTCCGCTTTTAAACGCTTTAAATCTGCTAAATTTTCTTCTAAGGAATGTTCAGCGATTTGTTCCATGTTTTTAAAGCCAACAAAAGGCGTGCTTTCTTTATTTAATTTATCGAAGCGAGGAGAGACCTCGTCAATCAAATAATGTTTTGGTCCAATGGTTTTAAAAACGACGCCACCCCAGCCGCTTTGATAAGCTTTTTTACACATATCATAACAATTGCCAACCGGAGAAGAAGAAAGGCAAAAAGGATTTGGAAATTTAACGCCTAAAAATGTAATTGATAAATCTTTCTTAACCATAATTATTTTCCTCCTAAATAAGCGTCAACATAATAGGCGACTTCTTTACCAACCCGCACTGCTCCAACGACGGTTTTGCTCTGCTTAGAAGGAGCTAAATCGCCAGATACAAAGAAATTATCGCGGATATGATACATTTTAGAAGCAACTTCACCTTTTTCTATCGCGACATCAAATCCATCTAACTTTGCGCATTGGCCTATTGCAAGAATTATCTTATTAGCTTTAATTTTTAACTCATTTTCTAAGAAACGATGTTTGAAGGTTACTACTTTTCCATCATAAGCAACTGGAACATAGCCATCAATAATCGAAACTTTTTCGCTTCTAGCGTTCGTCAATTCCTTTTCGCTAGCTTTAAATTCATCAAAAGTTTCATAAACGACATCGTTAACATATTGCACGCCTAACATTTTTAAAGTCGTCACAACATCCATCGCGACATCGCCACCACCAATTACTAAATAATTATCATCTAAAGGGATACTTCCTTTTTCTTTTTTGACTCTTCTTAAAAAATCAATAGCTAATTCAACATTATTGTAATTATCGAACATCGTTAAAGATTTTCCATAACTTAAACCAGCATCTAATATAACAGCATCAAATTCATCAAGAAGTTCATTCAAAGGAATATCTTTACCAACTTCAACATTCAATTCATATTCTAAACCTAGCTTAATAATTTTATTAATTTCTTGATCGATAACTTGATCATTTAGCCGATATGGCGGAATCAATCTAAGCGCTCCACCTAATACATTTTCTTTTTCATATATTTTAACTTTATAACCCTTGTTAATTAATACATAACTTGCCTCTAAAGCAGAAGGTCCACTACCGATGAAAGCAACTTTTTTGCCATTATCTTTACCTTTAGCTAGAATGTCCATTTTAGTGTCCTCTTCAAAATCGGTAATAAAGCGTTGAATTAATGGAATATTAATTGGCTTATCTAAACCTGCTCTTAAACAACCTTTTTGGCATAATTTTTCACTTGGACAGACGCGCGCACAGATACCGCCTAAAACATTGTTCTCGCGAACGATTTCAGCCGCGCCATCAAAATTATGAAAACGTACAGCCCTAATAAATTTATCCGGTTCAGTGTGAGCAGGACACTCTTTAGAACATGGTGCGTCATAACATAATAAACATCGCGAAGCCTCTTCAATCACGCCTAAAGGCGATAAAGGTTTCTCGTAGTCTAATAAATATCTTTCTTTCATCATTTTTACCTCTTATTTAATTTTACTATACTTTTGTTACTAGATGCAAAAAATCTCTTTGAAAGAAAATTGAATAAAAGAGGGATTAATTAACGAGAAAGATTATCAAATAAGTTTTTTGCTAGAGCAAGGTAGTTAGAGCGCTGGGTTAAATATTCTTGACTATCCTGATGATAGAAAGGGATTTTATCTAGATTAAAATTCTTATTTTCGATATAAACATTAATGTGTTTACGTTCGAAAATGATAATGATTTTATTCGCGTCAATGGCTTTTAAAATATCATCAATTTTCTTCAAGGTGTCTTCTTTAATTAACGATATGAATTCTTTTTCATCATAATAGGAAATTATAAACTCATCGACCTGCTTTTCATTTGTCATTGGAAATAAATGTTTAAGATCGGCGACATTCGAAATGTTATTCTTATAAATCAATAAAGAGGACGATATTTCATAAGGCAAGGAAAGTTCTAAATAAACATAATTAGAATATTTGGTATTAATAATTGGTTTTACCCGATAGACTTTCAAATCCGACATAATAAAATGTTGATTATTATAATCGCCAGTAATTGTATTAAAGGCAAAAAAAGTGTGTTTAAAATTGAAAACATTCGCGCTTTTCAAATCATCTTTTTTTAAACCATTGATTGGTCTATAAAGAGCATTTACATATTGTTCTTTTAATAATTCATTAATTAAAATACTTTTGTTCTTTGCAAGAAATAGTTCCTTTTTTGCTAACGCAAGCACTAAAAATATTAAAAATAAAATAAGTCCTAAAAAGAAAGGCATAAAGAAATAATATTCCCAATAACAAACTAGTTGAACAATAAGAAAAATTAAAGAAACAATCAATGAAACGCCTGCTATTAAAAAATAGATAAACGATTCTTTTTTAGCTTGATTTCTTTTGCTTAAAAATTCTTTCATTTCATAACTCCATAATATCTTTAATTTCTTGATAAATTTTTAAATCTTCTTTCAACTTGAGATAATCCTTTTTATAGAAAGGATGGTAAACACTTAAATTATAATTATTAATCTTTTCAATTTGTATAAATAATTCCTTCCCTTTTATAGAAATAAAGAAAATTTCGTTCGCGTATTTATTCAAAAGAAACTTACTTAATCTTTTTAATTTTTCACTAACGGGAGTTTCCTGCATGGTATAAACACAAAAAGGTTCCATCTCATGATTATTCATTAATTCATATTCGCCTTTTTGAAAATTAATATAATCTTCTTTTATTCGTGGAAAAATAATGATATCGTCGAAAAAATTTTCTTGGAAAATAAAATGAATGAACACACCATTTAATCGGCGATGATGATAATCGGTTTCATTGACATTAATCTCATAAGATTGTAGCGAAACCTTTCCTAATTTAATCGCAAGAAAATTCTTTGATTGGACAGAAATTAAGGCTTCTCCATAGATAAAAGATCTTTCAATAATTTCTTTAGATATACTTTTTTCCAAGGCAAAAAAGTAATCATCGTAAAGTTCATTTAGCACTTTCTGAATTATTTGGTTGATAAATAATTTATTGAAATAATTGTTTAAATATATATATAAAACAAAACAAAGTGCGAATAAACCAATCGAGACACTAAAAAGAATTATATATATCTTCAAATAGTCCAAAAACAAATAAAGAAAAAAGAAAATAAATGATGTTAAACAAAATACTACACCTAGCAAGATGATTACTAATAAACATCCAAATAATTTCTTTTGATAATTATTGATTACTTTTAAAGTTGGCATCTTCTTTTAAATTGCGATATTCCTTCGCGTGCGCAATTAAACCTAAAAAGAAAGGATGGGGATGATTGGGGCGAGACTTAAATTCAGGGTGAAATTGACTTGAAACATAATAGGGATGATTTTTAAGTTCCATTACTTCAACTAAACCGCTATGAGGATTTCGACCAGAAACGAACATCCCGTTATCATTAAACATTTGTAGATATTTATTATTAAATTCATAGCGATGACGATGTCTTTCAAAAATAGGGAAATGATGGTAATAAGGATACACTTTAGAATCATTAGAAAGCGATAACTCATAAGCCCCTAATCGTAAAGTACCGCCTAAAGAAATACCTTCGTATTGATTTTCCAATAAATCAATAATTGGATTTTCACAATGTGGTTTAAATTCGGTTGTATTTGCATCGGGAAGCTTTAAGACATTACGCGCGAATTCAATAGCCATAAGTTGCAAGCCAAAACATATACCTAATAAAGGGATTTGGTGTAATCGTGCGTATTTTAAAGCGGCGATTTTTCCCTCGCTACCCCGCTCACCAAAACCCCCTGGAACAACTATTCCGTGATAATCTTTTAAAACTTTCTTGGCGTTTACATCATCGAGTTCTTCACTATTTATCCAACCTATTTCTATCTTTTCATCATAGGCATAACCAGCAGCATTAAGAGCTTCGACGACCGATAAATAAGCATCATGAAGACTAACATATTTACCCACTAAAGCAATTTTGATTGTCGATTTAAGATTTTTGATTTTTTTAACTAAGTTCTCCCAAGTTTCCATTTTGGCATCGCAATTAGTTAATTTAAAATGTTGACAAATTTGGCTATCAATTTTTTGCTTATATAAATTCAAAACGACATCATAAATGACATCGACATCTTTGGATAAGAAAACATTTTCTTTTTTGACATCACAAAATAAAGATATTTTTTCACGAATTTCATTATTGATATTCACTTCGCTGCGCAACACAATCATATCGGGTTGAATGCCTAGTGAACCAAGTTCTTTAGTGGAATGTTGAGCAGGTTTAGTTTTGATTTCTCCGCTTTTATTTAAATAAGGCAATAAAACGCAGTGAACAAATAGAGTATTCTCAATTCCTCGTTCACGGCGAAATTGACGAATAGCTTCTAAAAATGGTAGGGATTCAATATCGCCAACAGTGCCGCCTATTTCAGTTATGATAATATCCGCCCCACTTTTATCTTCGGCTCTTTTCAATTGCAATTTAATTTCATTAGTAATATGGGGAATAACTTGAACTGTTTTACCTAAATATTTACCTTCTCTTTCCTTGCGGATAACTTCGCTATAAATGCGACCAGTTGTAATATTAGATAATTTAGTTAAAGATTCGTTCGTGAACCTTTCATAATGGCCTAAATCAAGATCAGTTTCCGCGCCATCATCGGTAACATAAACTTCGCCATGTTGATAGGGCGATAATGTACCCGGATCAACATTAATATAAGGATCAAATTTTTGCATAAAAATTTTAAATCCCTTATTTTTTAAGATTCGTCCAATTGAACTAGCGACGATACCTTTGCCTAAACTAGAAACTACTCCTCCAGTAATAAATATAAATTTCGCCATAAACTAACCTCGATAAAATATTGTAAACAATCTAACTTAAATATTCTATTTAAATAATTAAAATCTATTGTTAATTTTAAATTAAATCAATAAAAATATCGCCCTATTGCAAGCTTTTTATTTGTATTGCTATAAAATTTGAGATTAATTTTTGAAATTAATTAGAAATTACATTATTATCAATAATTCCTAAATTGAAACGGAAAAATAATGATGGTGTCGCTAGGGCTAAAATGATAGCAACTAGATTTATGTACATATTACGCGCATCATAAAAGGATTGACTAGGTGGATTATCCTTAACAAAGATAAATCCAAGAATAAAACCAATTAAAAAGGCTACTAAATATATAATAAGTTTATAATAGTCTTTGATTTTAACTTTTATTAGAATAATGCTAGTAAGGGCCAATAAACCTAACCCAATAATGATTCCTCTAACAAGATAATAAATTACTCTTGTTGCAAAGCTTGCCGCCCAAACACGTTGGAAAATGTAAATAAAATAAATTGCTACTAAAAAATATATTAATAACGGAATAATCACAAAAAACGATATTTTAACCGATTTAGATTTAAAGCTATCTAACAAAGGTTTAAAAGATATTGATATTGATAAGAAAATGACAAGCGTATAAATCACATTGAAGACAATAAAATCTTCAACCTCTACTACTAAGGTAGAATTCATGCTTATTAAAGCTAGACCAATCAAAGATATAACTGCTCCAAAAGGATTAAGATATTTATCAATATTATTCAAATTTATAAATTTAAAAATAAAAAGTAATATTGATATTAATCCAGATAAATAGATAAAAATAATTCCCATTATTGGAATGACAACATTCTTATATCCGTCAGCAAGAACAAAAATTTCTTCAATCACCATTAAATCCGTAAAGTGACTACCATTCAACAATAGAAAGTAAGTAAATAGAATAATTGAGATAATGTTTAAACCATTTGTTAATAGCAAATGCGGTTTGATCATTTTATTTTCCATAATTTTTCCTCCTTAAGTGTTACATAATTGAGTAACTTTCAAGAAATTCTCCACTAGATTGATAAGGACCAGTAGCATAATAATTATCGTCATATCCTTTAATAACAATTCGCTCTATTTCATAGTCTTTATAAGTTTGCCATTCACTATAAGTGAAAGTATATGAATTGCCAGTAATATTGGTTTTATAGAAATAATTAACTGGAGCATAAAATCTTATTTCTAAGTCAAAGCGAGTATTAGGAAAATAATTATGACCACAGGCCCCATTTTCCCATGTTATTTGTCCTGTTCCTCCATAAGAAGGGTATACTAATTCTACATCGTATGGTGAAATACGATAAAATTCTAATAATTTGCCAATTTCTTGATAATATGAACTTTCATAAACAGCATTTAGTTCATAGAGATAATCACTAAATGAATCTGGCTTTGTATAAAGCGCAACATCAAAAAGAGTCTTATCATCAATAGCAACACTATCAAATGTATCAGCAGTTAAATCATAGTTTGATATCTTAAACATGAAAGACGCAATGTTTATTTCTGAACCTTCGCCATATCGATAAACAAATGGATTATCGAGAGAAAAATGTACGCCATTTGTTTGTGTCATATAGTTATCATTTTGAAATTCGATATCAGAAATTTCATCAGAAAAATAATTGGATACGCAGACTGCAAAAAAAGACGCCCAGCCTTCACCCCAACTTATTCTAACTCCTTTAGATTTAGCGTTTGTTGGGCTTTGTGGTTGAATAATGAAAGCGCCACTATTATCTTTATATCCTTCCATATAAACATCGCACATATTCATATTAATATAATGAGTTCCGCCTGGATTGTTAGCAATATCAAGATTATATTGTACATGGTGGGCATACTCATGAAAAATTGTGTCCCAAGATGCATAAGAATTAGGAAATAATTGGCTACTTGTATATTCCTGTCCAATAAATATTGAATTGTTTGTATAATATGCATCAGCATGCCCGCCATTTTCATCCAAATATGATTGCAACTTTGTTGGATAAATAATCGAGCAATTCTCAAGCCCAACATTATTGTTTAAGTATTTTGCATATTCTGCAGCATATGTAGCAGCTTGGGCGATTTGGAATGCCTCACCGAAGAAACGACCGTTTGTATCTAAATCACGTACCCAAACTATATTAGAAATGTATGGTGAATGACTATTAAATTGCGAATGAATTTCCTTTTCAATGTAATACAATGATGGGGTTTTATCCATCGCTACAATTCCATATGTTGAAGCAGCATATATACGTAAATAAATATTGCTTCCAATATCCATCTGATGGACTGTTTTATAATTGAAAATTCCACTATCGTTTGTTTCAAAATATTCAATATATCTATTACTCGAACCATATGTTCTATAATCAATAGATAATATAACAGAATTGCACCAATGTAATGAATTATTATCGTCACTCCATCTAACTGAACCATTCACTGGTGTCCCAGTATTTTGATTACCATTGCTAATGTTGTTGAGGATATTTTGATATTCTGACATACAAGCTAAAATCTCATCATTATTAGGTAAATCATCGTTGCTCGAAGAATCACTAGAGAAATTCGCCTGACTATTTACATTATATGACTTTAAATAACTATTTATTGACGAAACCGGAAACAAATAAATTAATAACGATAAAATAAAGATTTTATTTAACATTTTTATTTCCTCCTTTTGACTATGGTATTAAATTATTTAAAATAAATTTCCCGCCTTGCGATATCACATCAACACTAATTCGATCTAAATTAAATGTTTCGTTAGTTATTTTATCCAAGGTTATTAAATAAAAATTAATTCTAAATGAAGTATTTAGATATGATGAATCAATCGAGATACTTAAATCAAAATATGTTGTGAACTTAAAATGGAGTGGTTCTTTAAAATAAACATATTCTTCGCTGCCGTAATTATACATAATTTCAGCAATAGTAAATGAGCTATTAGTATTAAAATCATATGCTAAACAATAAAATTTATTTTTATCAATTTCATCTTCTTTTGGCAGCATATTGTAGCCATGGAAATAGACAAAAAATAACGAATCTCCATTTTGAATTCTTCGATAACGCATATCATTACGAAAAGCGGCACGTGGTTCAATTTCTGTTGTTGAGTCAATAGGAGAATAAATTACTCCAGGCGGCGTTTGATATTCTTGATAATAAACATCATCGTCGCCATAATACATCTTTGATGCTTTAAAATCTTGTTTTTTAGGTTTGACAATTGGAATATCTTGATAATAAGAAACTATTTCATCAGGCAAAATCTTGTCAATAATTATTACACAAGAGGAAAGTAAGATAGGAAACAAAAGAAATGACAACAAATATTTTTTCATAACGCTTACTCCTTTCGCTATTAAGAATGTTTACTCACTTTAATTTAATTATACAGAAAAACAAGTTGTTTCAATACATAAATATAAAAAAATCTCATTTTTTGGTAATTTTAGATTAAATTTATTTTTAAACATTTATATAATTTATTTTAATTAACTTCTCAAATATTGTATAAAAGAAGGCCTGTTTAATAAAATTTGGGCGATTTTTCGACACCATTCTATTTAATAGATTCTAAGTTTTAGCAAAATAAATCGAGTTTTATTTAGTATAGTCTTATTTACTAAAGCCTTATCATATATAAAAAAGGCCACCAATTGGTGACCTAATTTTAACAATAATATAACAAAAATAAATTACACTAATTCGATAATAACCATTTGGGCATTATCGCCACGACGATTATTCGCTTTAATTGCTCGCGTATAACCGCCATTACGAGCGGCATAACGAGGGCCAATTTCCGCAAATAATTTATCTAAAGCTGAACGATTTTCATCAGCTTTTATATCGCGAAGAACACTTGCGGCTTGACGGCGAGCGTGTAAATCACCACGTTTCGCTAATGTCACTAAATGATCAGCTTTGCTCTTCAAATCTTGAGCGACGCCACTAGTGACTGTCACTCTTTCATGAATAATTAAGTCAGTCACCAAAGTGCGCAATTTATTTTCATGTTTACTTTTGGTATAACCGGCTTTAAATCTAACGCCAGCTTTACCATGAACATTCTTACGACCTTCTCTAGCCATATTAACCTCCTATTCAGGGATATTTTCGCGGAAGGAAAGGCCTAAAGCCGCTAATTTTTCTTTAATTTCCTTGAGCGATTTCTTACCTAAATTTTTATATTTCATCATCTCTTCTTCGGTCTTTTGAGTTAAATCAGAGATACTAAGAATAGAGGCTCTTTTTAAGCAATTATAAGAACGAACAGAGAGATCAAGTTCTTCAATTGTCATACCTTCGTATTTATCTTCCGGTACGGCAACTTCTTCTTTCACCATGTTAATTTCTTCCACAGTCTTTTCAAGTTCAGTGAATGGTTTTAAATTGACCACAAGCATTTCAGCTGCTAAAGCAATCGCGCTATCAGGACGAATTGAACCATTTGTCCAAACTTCGATGGTGAGTTTATCAAAACGGGAATCATGACCAACGCGAGTTGGCTCAACTAAATAAGACACACGGGTGACAGGCGAATAATTAGAATCGGTAGAAATGATGCCAACTGGACGAGTTGCCCGATCCATTTTATTGCCTTCACTAGTAACATAGCCGCGGCCGTTTCTAGCAAACATCGTCATTTTTAAATGACCACCTTCAGCAACATGGGCAATTTCTAAATCAGGATTAACAACACTGACAAAGGCTGGGAGAATAATATCGCCAGCAGTTACAACTTTAGGTCCGCTTACATCGATAACTAACCTTTTAGGTTGATTATCATCATCATCAATTTTTAAAACTAAGTCTTTTAAATTAAGAATGATGCCAGTCACATCTTCGACAACGCCATGAAGTGCGCTAAATTCGTGGCGAGCTCCTTCGACTTCAATTGCGTAAATTGAAGCACCGGGAAGAGAAGATAATAAGACGCGGCGCAAAGAATTGCCAATTGTTAAACCATAGCCACGTTCAAGAGGCTCGATAACAAATTTACCATAGTTATCGTTTTCATCAACTTTTGCGACTTTAAAATCGCTCTTTTCAAATGGATTTGCTAATTTAGCCATCGATTATTCCTCCTATCTACGTGGTCTTTTTGGTGGGCGGCAGCCATTATGTGGAATTGGTGTCTTATCAGTAATTGATAAAACTTGCAAACCACTATTTGATAATGCTCTAATCGCACTTTCGCGACCTGGACCTGGTCCTTTAACATTGACATCAACAGTTCTTAGACCTTGATCAAAAGCCATTTTACCAGCCGCTTCGCCAGCCATTTGAGCAGCAAATGGAGTGGATTTTTTTGCACCCTTATAACCTAAGGCACCTGCGCTACTCCAAGCAATAACATTACCATTTTCATCAGAAATAGTCACAATTGTGTTATTGAAGGTAGAATGAATATGGGCTCTACCTTTAGTATATGCGCGTTTAATTTTTTTCTTGCGTGTAGTTGATTTTGTCGCCATAACATTTACCTCCTTTACTTGACAGCTTTCTTCTTATTAGCGATGGTTTTTGCTTTACCTTTTCGTGTGCGAGCGTTCGTTCTCGTTCTTTGACCGCGGACTGGTAAACCATGACGATGTCTTAGACCACGGTAGCAACCAATTTCGGTAAGTCTTTTAATATCCATCGCTACTTCACGGCGGAGATCACCTTCAACTTTATATTTGCTGATTTCCGCGCGAATGCGAGTAATTTGTTCTTCACTTAAATTTTTGACGCGAATATCTTCGCTGACATTAGCGTCCCTGCAGATTTTCTTCGCAGTTGTTAATCCAATTCCATAGATATAAGTTAAAGAGATAACAACGCGTTTATCATTTGGTATATCTACACCAACAATACGTGCCAAATTTCTTTCCTCCTATAAATTAACCTTGGCGTTGTTTATGCTTAGGATTTTCGCAAATGACCATGACCTTGCCATGGCGGCGAATCACTTTGCATTTATCGCACATCGGTTTGACTGAGGGTCTTACTTTCATAAATATGAATCCTCCTTAATTAATTTTTGTATCGATAAACGATACGTCCACGTGTTAAATCATAAGGCGAAATTTCGACCATCACTTTATCACCTGGTAAGATGCGAATGTAATTCATACGGATTTTGCCAGAAACGTGGGCAATGATGGTGACTCCATTAGAGAGAATGACGTTGAAACTTGCGTTTGGCAATTTTTCAACAACTGTCGCCTCGACTTCAAAAACATCTGCTTTTGCCATTAATCTTCTAACCTCGTCAGTATTTCATAACCATCTTTTGTCACGACAATTGAGTTTTCATAGTGAGATGATAATTTACCATCTTTCATTCTAGCAACCCAACCGTCTTTGCCGATTCTAACTTCTGGGCGACCAAGAGCAACCATTGGTTCGATCGCTAAAGTCATACCAGCTTTTAAGATAGGACCTACACCTTTAGGACCATAATTGAAAATCATTGGATCTTCATGCAGATGTTCGCCAACTCCATGACCAGAGAATTCGCGTGGTAAGGAATAACCATGCGCTTCTACATAAGTTTGAATCGCATTTGATACATCTCCTAAATGCACGCCTTCTTTGATGACTTTGCAGCCTTCAAAGAATGCTTCTTTGGTCACTTTCATTAAATTCATGGCTTCTTGAGAAACTACGCCAACCGGATATGTGCGACACGCATCAGCGACAAATCCGTGTTTGGTGGCTCCTACATCAACAGAGACAATGTCTCCATTTTTTAATACACGATGCGCACTTGGTGTACCATGAACAAGCTCTTCGTTGATTGAGATGCAAACTGCACCCTTAAAGCCTTGATAATCTTTGAAAGTTGGAATGGCTCCATTCTCGCGAATAATATTTTCACAAATATCAGCGAGTTCTAAGGTTGTCAGACCGGGTTTAATTTTGTCCTTAATCCCATCAAAGACTAAGGCAACTACCCTGCCCGCTTCCTTCATTAAAGCAATTTCTCGTTCGCTTTTAATGCTAATCATCCCTGACCTCATTTAATAAACGAGAAATCTCAGCAAATAATTTCTCCGAACCTCCTTCGCCATCTAATAAGATGAGAAGATTTCTCTTTTGATAAAAATCTAAGAGAGGTTTGGTATCGTGCTCATAATGCGTTAAACGCGTTTCAAGAGCCTCGACATTATCATCTGCTCGTTGGTAAAGAGGTCCGCCACAAATGTCGCAAACGCCCGCAACTTTTGGTTTGGCAGTTTCAATGTGATAAGGCGCACCACAATTTTTGCAAACGCGACGACCAGAGATGCGACGAATGAGCTCTTCTTTATTAACATCGATGTTTAAACAAAGAGCTATTTCTCTACCAATTTCTTTTGTTAAACCTTCTAAGGCTTCCGCTTGTTTAAGAGTGCGCGGGAAACCATCGAGGAGATAACCTTTTTGACAATCATCTTGCGATAATCGTTCTTTTACTAAACCAATGGTGACATCGTCAGGAACCAAATCACCTTTATCGATATATGATTTAGCAAGGACACCTAAAGGTGTACCTTTTTTAATCGCTTCGCGAAACATATCACCAGTGGAAATGTGGGGAATAGCAAATTCTTGAATAATTTTCTTTGCTTGGGTACCTTTTCCAGCGCCTGGAGGACCCATTAAAATAATATTCATCGCCATAAACTATTTAACCCCTTCCAGCGGTTGCTTGTACTTCATCGAAAGTTTTACCAGCAAGCAAACCATTAATTTGATTCATAATTTCAATTGAAACACCAACAGCGATAATTAAACCAGTCCCACCGATAGCTAAGGATGAATTATTTCCAAAAACTCCAGATAATGTCAATATAACAGGCAAAGCGGCAATAAATGTCAAGGCTAAAGCACCGATGCAAGTAACGCGGTTAGTTACTTTGCGAACATATCTTTCTGTTTCATTGCCTGGGCGAATACCAGGAATATAGGAACCATTTTTACGGAAATTCTCAGCGAGTGTTTCAGGAGAAATTTGAATTGATGAATAGAAGAATGTAAAGAGAATAATTAAGGTAATATAAATTAACAATCCCCAAGGCATTCCCCAAGAGGAGCCATCAGCACCAGGCATTTCAGTTAAAGCGCTATAATTGAAGATATTTAACCAATTAGAGGATAAATCATCGGTGAAGAAAGAAGCGATAACCGAAGGCGCCATCATAATTGATGAGGCGAAGATGACCGGAATAACACCTGCACTATTTAGTTTAATTGGTAAGAAGGAAGCGCGCGACATTGAGGCTGTTTGACCACCACTTTTACCAGAGTGTTGCACAGGTATTTTTCTCTTGCTTAATTCAATAAAGACGACGAAAGCAATGATGAGGATAAGCGCTAAGACATAAACGGCAAATTGGAGTGAACCCTTAATTAATTCGTTTGCGCCATGTCCTTCAGAATTGCTGATCCAAGTTTGGAAAGCGGAGGAAATTTGCACTGGTAAAGAACGAACAATACCAGCAAAAATAACGACCGAAATACCATTGCCTAAACCTTTGACAGTAATTTGGTCACCAATCCACATCGTGAGCATCGCGCCACCTAAAAGAATGGTAACTAAATAAGCATAAGTCCAGAAATTAGTTTCTAAATTAATAGTGATGTACTCACTATTTTCCATCGTCATAATGATGCCATAAGCTTGAACTGCGCCAAGTAATAAAGTTAAATAACGAGTCGCCATTTCAATTTTCTTACGGCCATATTGTCCTTGACGCGTTAATTCAGTTAAAGCGGGAAGAACATCTTTTGATAATAATTGAATAATGATTTGCGAAGTAATATAAGGCGAAACGCCTAAAGCGAAGATCGAGAAATTGCTAATCGCACCACCACCGAGTAAATCCATCAAAGCAACGGCAGAAGCTCCATTGAGAGCATCGCTAAGTTCGCTGCTAGTTGAAACACCAGGAACGGTAATTGCTGCCCCAATTCTTAAAATTAAGAGCATCATTATCGTAAAGAAGATACGACCGACAATTTCCTTATTCTTAAAAACCGCAATAATCTTCTTCATGATTAAATTACCTCGATAGTTCCACCTGCATTTTTAATCGCGTTTTCCGCGGACTTCGAAAATTTATTAGCAACGACAGTAAGTTTCTTTTCTAATGTACCATTGCCAAGAATTTTTACGCCATCGCATTCTTTTTTAATGAGACCACTATCGATAAGTAAAGCGCTATTGACAAGTGTACCGTCTTCAAATTTATTCAAAGAGGAAATATTGACAATCGCATAGACTTTATGATTGTGATTGGTAAAACCAAATTTTGGAAGACGACGGTAAATTGGGTTTTGACCACCTTCAAAACCAGGGCGAGTACCACCGCCACTACGCGATGATTGACCCTTATTACCAGAGCCGCCATTTTTGCCTAAGCCACTACCTAAACCACGACCGACGCGCTTAGAAGCTCTTTTGGCACCTTTAGCAAAGGAAAGTTCATGTAATTCCATTATTTTAACCTCCCTAATTATTTACGAAGTGAAGTAACCTTCGTAAAAGATTTTAAATTCTTTAAACCATTTTGTGTCGCCTTAACGACATTGACCGCTGAACGCGAACCGTAGACTTTACTAACAACGTTACGGATACCTGCTAATTCTAACATAGCGCGCACCGGACCACCAGCAATAATCCCCGTACCTTCTTTGGCTGGTTTAAGGAACACTTTAGTTGCCCCAAATTTACCTTCGACTTCATGAGGAATCGTATCACCTTTAACAATAGGCAAGGTGAAGGTGTGTTTTTTAGCTTTTTCTAAAGCTTTCTTAATGGCGTCAGGGACTTCGCTAGCTTTACAATGGGCATAACCATATTTACCTTTACGATTTCCAATAACAACTAAGGCGGAGAATTTCATACGGCGGCCGCCTTGGACAGTCTTTGAAATACGATTAATTTTAACGACTGTTTCTTCGTATTCTTTTACTTCGACTGGGCGATTACGACGGCGAGGTTTGTTATCGCCATCTTTATGAGGACGACGAACTCTTTCGCCTTTAGGAGAAGAATTTTCTTCTTTTTTAACTTCTTCAGTCTTTACAACTTTTTCATTTTCGTTTGCCATAATTTTTCTCCTTAAAACTTAACACCTTTTTCGCGCATTGCGTCCGCTAAAGCTTTAATGCGGCCATGATAGAGATAACCACCGCGATCAAAAACGATAGCTTCAATTTTAAGAGCTTTAAGTTTAGCGGCTAAATCTTCACCAACTTTTTTAGCAGCTTCTTGATTAGAGCCATTTTCTAAATGAAGCATAACGGAACTAGAATGGGCTAAAGTGACGCCATTAACATCATCGATAGCTTGGCATTCAATATGTTTATTAGAACGGAAGACGCTAACGCGAGGTAAAGAAGCGGTACCAAAGATTTTTTCTCTTACCCGAGCATGTTTACGTAGACGAACTGCATTTTTAGATTCTTTTTTAATCATTTACCTAGCTCCTTTATTTACCAGCGCGCTTGCCTTCTTTACGGATAATATGTTCACCTTTATAGAGAACACCTTTTCCATTATAAGGTTCAGGTTCACGCGTTCTATGAATTTCCGCAGCCACTTGACCAACGGCTTGTTTATCATTACCTTCGACGACAATTTCAGTTGCGCTTGGGCAAGTAATAGTAACACCTTCAAGCGGTTTAATAACAATTTCGTGAGAATAACCGACAAAAAGCACGAGGTCTTTGCCGCGTAATTGCGCACGATAACCAATACCAACAAGGGTTAATTCTTTTTTATATCCATGGGTAACACCAATCACAGCATTATTTAAATTTGCTCTAGTTGTTCCATGGAGCTGTTTTGTTCTTTTTTCATCATTATCACGCGAACAATGAACGTGACCATCCTCGACATTAACATGAATTAAATGAGGAATCATAACTTTATCTTCGCCACGAGGGCCTTTAACATGGGCGATATTACCATCAACTGTCACGGTGACATTTTCTGGTAAAACAATTTGCTTTAAACCAATACGTGACATAATTCTTACCAAATGTAAGCAATAACTTCGCCACCAACACCTAAGGTGCGAGCGACTTTATCGCTGACAACTCCTTTACTAGTAGAAATAATAGCAATACCTAGGCCCTTCAAGACGCGTGGTAACTTATCATGTGGAACATTGACGCGTAAACCAGGTTTAGAAATTTTCTTTAAACCAGAAATTACCCGTTCACCACTTGGGCCATATTTTAAAGATAAAGTTAATTCTTTTTTGACATTACCTTCGACTTTATAGTCGGAGATAAATCCTTCATCAAGCATAATTTTCGCAATTTCGACTTTCATCTTGCTAGAAGGCATCTTAACAGATGCGTAGCGAAGTTGATTAGCGTTACGAATACGTGTGAGCATATCGGCAATTGGATCTGTCATTTGCATTTACCTCCTTACCAAGACGATTTCTTTAAGCCAGGGATTTCACCCTTATAGGCGAGTTCTCGCAAACAAATGCGGCATAATTTAAATTTACTATAGACCGAATGCGGACGACCGCATCTTTGGCAACGTGTATATTCTCTCACTTTAAATTTTTGAGGTCTCGCTGCTCGGACTTTTTGACTCATTTTTGCCATAAAAAGTACCTCCTAACGATGGAAAGGCATGCCTAAGCCCTCTAAGAGAGAGAATGCCTCATCATCACTTTTTGCTGTCGTCACGATGACGATATCCATACCACGGAATTTATTGACCTTATCGTAGTCGATTTCCGGGAAAATCAATTGTTCTTTAATGCCGAGTGTATAATTACCATGGCCATCAAAAGCATTGCGGGAAACGCCGCGGAAGTCTCTAACGCGCGGCAACGCAATAGAAACTAATTTATCTAAGAATTCATACATTCTAATGCCGCGAAGTGTAACTTTGACACCAATCGGTTGTCCTTCGCGAAGTTTAAATGTCGCGACACTCTTTTTAGCTTTTGTGACAACTGGGCGTTGACCAGAAATCAAACTAATCTCACCCACGACATCTTCAATGGCTTTGTGATTGACAATTGCATCACCAACACCAACATTAATAACAATTTTTTCTAAACGTGGGCATTGCATAATGGAAGAATAATGATATTTATCCATTAATGTTTGTTTAATAACCGCATTATATTTGTCTAATAAACGATTATGTTCTTTTGGTTCTTTATTACCCTTTTTAACTTTAGGAGCTTTTTCCGCTTTTGCTACTTTTGTTTCTTTAACTGGAGCATTAGTCTTAGTTTCAACTGGGGCTTTGCTCTTTGTCGAAGTCGTCTTTTTAGTAGCTGGAGTTTTTTTAGTAGTCGACGCCTTTTTAGCGGTTACTTTCTTTTCTTCTGCCATAACAGTATTCTCCTTTAGTCTATTTTGGTACCGCTACGTTTGGCATAGCGAACCTTTTTATCTTTTTCAATACGATAGCCTACGCGGGTAGCTTTTTTAGTTTTAGGATCAACTAAGGCCACATTGGAAGCGTCGATAGGACAATACATATCGATAATCGAACCTTCTGGATTTTGTTGTGTAGGTTTTTTATGTCTTTTATGGACATTAACACCTTCGACAACTACTTTATTTATAGAAGGATACACTGCTTGAACAAGGCCTTCTTTACCTTTATCCTTACCAGCAATGACAACTACTTTATCACCTTTGAGAATTTTCACTGATCATTCCTCCTATAAAACTTCATTTGCTAGGGAAATAATTTTCATATATCCTTCGCCCTTATCACGGAGTTCTCTGGCAACAGGTCCAAAGACACGTGTACCAATTGGAGCGCCATCATTATCGATTAAGACGACAGCATTATCGTCGAAACAAATGGTTGAACCATCTGGACGATTGATGGCATGTTTAGTGCGTACGATGACACCCTTAACAATATCACTTTTTTTGACGCGGCCATTAGGAATAGCTTCTTTAACGGCGCAAGTGACGATATCACCAATTGAAGAAAATTTGCGATTACCACCTTGTTGGCGGAAGACTCTAACTTTGCGAGCGCCGCTATTATCAGCGACAACAAGATTTGTTTCATTTTGAACCATCTTATTCTTCCTCCTTCTTTTCTAAGGTGACGCCTTCTTGTTCTTCTAAAGCAAGTTCGGCTTCGGCAACTTTAATGCTCACTTCTGCTCGCTTATCAACGCTAACTAAGCGGAAACGTTTAGTGTGCGAGAGAGGTCTGCATTGCATGATGGTGACAGTATCGCCTTTTTTGGCCACATTTTCTTCATCATGCGCATAATAACTTTTGGCATATTTTACGCGTTTAGCGTACTTAGAATGCTTCTTATGGGTTTCGACTAAAACGACGATAGTTTTATCCATCTTATCGCTAGTAACGACACCATGAAGCGTTGTGCGACGATTTCTTTCCATACTAGTTTCCTCACTTAATATTTAATTCGCGTTCTCTAAGCACTAAGTAGCAGCGAGCAATATCTTTTCTAACGCGACGCACATCCTCGCCATGTTCAAGCGAACCAACAGCTTTTTTACGGCGAAGATTGAACAATTCTTCTTTGAGAGAGTAAACTTTATCGTTTAATTCTTCATTAGTAAGTTCACGAACATCTTTGATTTTCATTGTTTACTTTCTCCTTTTCTAACCACCTTGCATTTGAGTGGTAATTTATATGCTGCTAAAGCGAGAGCTTCGCGGGCAGTTGCTTCACTAACACCACCCATTTCGAAGAGAATACGACCCTTCTTAACAACGGCAACCCAACCTTCCGGATTCCCTTTACCACTACCCATACGAACTTCAGCAGGTTTCTTCGTTTTGGCAATATGTGGGAAAATACGAATATATGTTTTCCCTTCCTTACGTGTGTAGCGGCTAATAACAATACGAGCTGCTTCGATTTGGCGATCAGTGACCCAATTACCTTCGACAGCTTTCAAGCCATATTCGCCAAAGGCAACTTCATTGCCGCCTTTTGATAAGCCTTCGTATTTAACACCATGAGGGCGACGATATTTAACTCTTTTTGGTTGTAACATTATCTATTCCCCCTTTTCTTCTTTTTCTTTTTCTTCATCGGCATAGTCGCCGCGGCAAATCCAAACTTTAACGCCGAGCTTACCATAAATCGTCATCGCTTCAGCAACAGCATAATCGATATCGGAGCGAATGGTATGAAGAGGAATAATACCTTCTTTATAACCTTCACTACGAGCAATATCGGCTCCACCGAGACGACCACTTACGAGAGTGCGGCATCCTTTAGCGCCAGCGCGACGAACTCTTTGAATAGCTTTCTTTTGAACGGTTCTAAACGAAGCGCGATTTTCAAGTTCTTTAGCAATGCTATTAGCGACTAAAGTGGCATCTAAGTCAGGTTGTTTCACTTCGATGACATCAAGACGAATTTGATTGCCTTTGAATTTTCTTTCGATTTGTTTTTTAATGCGATTGATATTAGCACCATCTTGACCAATAACGACACCTGGGCGCGCCACAAAGATTGAGATAACAATATTTTGTCCGCGATCAAGTTTGCGTCTTTCAATATCAATATGCGACAACATCGCATCTTTTAATTCGCCTTCTAAATATTCACGAATGGCGATATCCTCAAGTAGGTTCGAGGCATATTCTTTATCACTAGCGAACCAGCGGGAATTCCAATTGCGATTCACGCCGACTCTCATACCGACTGGAGAAACTTTTTGACCCATTAATTTAATCCTCCTACCCGAGTTTTAACGATAACCGTAACATGGCAAGTTCTTTTAACTAAACCAGAGGCACGACCTTTTGCTCGCGGTAAATATCTTTTCATGCGAACACCATCATTAGCATAAATGGTAGCGACATATAATTCTTCTTCCTTCATGCCGAAGTTATTAATGGCATTACTTGCAGCGCTTTTAATAACTTTTGCAACAAGTGGCGAAGCCGCTTTATTAACATTCGCTAGAATGCCGAGGGCTTCATTGACGCCCTTACCACGAACTAAATCAATGACGAGGCGGGCTTTGCGGGGAGTAACGCGAAGATCATAAGCGGTCGCCATCGCACTTTCGCGTGTTGGTTTGACTTCAGGAGCTGGTTCACTCTTTTTAGCTCTTTTAGATTTTTTAGGTTCTTCTTTGGTTGCAACTTCTTCAACAACTTCTTTTTTAGTTCTAGCCATTTAAGATACCTCTACTTTCTTTGGGCAGCAGCAGCTTTATCTTCCGCCGTGTGACCAGTGTGTCCTTTATAAGTTCTAGTTGGTGCAAATTCCCCTAATTTATGACCAACCATATCTTCAGTCACGAAGACCGTAATGTGTTCCCTACCGTTATAGACGGCGAACGTATGTTCAATAAAGGAAGGGAAGATAGTTGAACGACGTGACCAAGTTTTAATAACTTCTTTTTTATTGGCTTTATTGAGGGCGTCTACTTTTTTAAGTAAGTATTCGTCACAGAATGGGCCTTTTTTAAGACTACGTGCCATATTTAACTTCTCCTTTCTTTATTTGCCGTTGCGGCGACGTACGATTAATTTCGTACTAGCTTTCTTAGTTTTGCGCGTCTTGACGCCTAGAGCACGTTTACCCCAAGGAGTACGTGGCGCGTCGCGACCAACAGGCGATTTACCTTCACCACCACCATGAGGGTGATCGTTAGGATTCATGACCGAACCGCGGACAGTAGGACGTTCACCTAACCAACGGGTCTTACCGGCCTTACCACGATTGATTAAGTTGTAATCTTCATTGCCAACTTCACCAATTGTTGCCCGGCAAGTTTCTAATACTTTGCGAACTTCACCACTTGCGAGTCGAAGGATGACATATTTACCTTCTTTACCTAAGACTTGAGCGCTAGTACCGGCAGCTCGGCACATTTGTCCACCATAACCAGGGCGGAGTTCGACATTATGCACGAGGCTACCTTCAGGAATATTCTTAAGTGGTAAGCAATTACCAATTTGAATATCAACATTTTCACCACTGATAACTTTATCGCCGACCTTTAAGCCTTTTGGAGCGATAATGTAACGCTTTTCGCCATCGACATAAGCTAACAAAACGATATTAGCGTTACGGTTTGGATCATATTCAATCGCTTGAACTTTAGCGGGAATATTATCCTTATTTCTCCTGAAATCAACTAGGCGATATCTGCGTTTATGACCGCCACCAATATGACGAGTGGTAATGACGCCTTGGTTGTTGCGGCCACCAGTTTTACTTAGTTTCGTCGTTAGACGTTTTTCAGGAGTGCTTTTTGTAATTTCGTCAAACGTCAAGTTCGTCATATTGCGACGTGAAGGGGACGTTGGACGGTATGTTCTTATTGACATATTTACCTCCTATAATTAACTAAATTATTCTTTAAATAGATCGAGCGCTTCTCCTTCTTTAAGTTGCACGATCGCTTTCTTAAATCCAGCAATATGACCTTGATAACGGCCACCGCGGCTGGTACGCTTGCTCTTGACGTTTACAATGTTAACATCATCGACTTTTACACCGAAAACGTTTTCAAACGCTTGCTTAATTTCAGCACGATTAGCGTTTTTACTAACTTTAACTGTGACTTTGTTTTGATTTTGCATTAAATCCATAGTCTTTTCAGTAATGATGGGTTTAACGATAATATCAAAGTCATGGATGGAAGCTTTTCGATTATTTTTAGGCGCTTCGGAAACTTTTTTTGTTCTTGGCATTATTTTAAGGCCTCCTCAATTTCTTTAATGGTCTTCTTAGAAACAAGAAGATTGTTAAAATATAACAAATCGTAAACGGAAACATTATTCGCACGCGTAATAATAACATTAGGTATATTGCGCGCAGAAAGAATTAAATTGTCATTATCTTCACTATTGCCTAAAACAATAAGGGTTTTATTTGTTACTTTAAGGGCTTTCAAAATGTTATCAAATTCTTTAGTTTTAACATTTTCAATTTGCCATTCGTTAACGACAATTAAACCTTTTTCTTTAACTAAATCACTATAAGCGCCTTTAAGGGCTAATTTATGTTCTTTACGATTTTGTTTAAGCGTGTGATTTTGTTCACCAGTTGGGCCAAAAACGGTGCCACCACCAACCCAAATTGGCGAACGAGAAGATCCGGCACGTGCTCTGCCGGTGCCTTTTTGCGACCACGGTTTCTTGCCACCGCCACTAACTTCATCACGTTTTTTTGTTTTAGCAGTGTCTTGACGCATATTAGCTTGATAAACTAAAACAGCGTCATGAATTACTTGTTTATTAGCTTCGACACCGAAGACTTCTTTAGAAAGAGAGACGGTCGAAACTTTTTCACCCTTTAAATCGTAAACAGGAACTGAGATATTCTTTGTTTCAGCCATTTTTATTCTCCTTTCGTTTCTTCCTTGATAGCGGTTTCAACTGGCGTTTCATTAGCGGGGGTAAAATCGACTAATTCATGCACATCGATTGTATTCTTTTTAGAGAACTTAATTGCTGAACGAATCATGACAATACCTTTTTTAGGACCAGGAATCGCGCCTTTCACTAAAATATAATTTTTTTCAGCGTTGCTTTCGATAACTGCGAGATTAAGAATTGTCGAAGATAAATTACCATGGTGCCCACTCATCTTTTTGCCAGGTAAAACGCGGTTATTACAACGGCCATTATTAGCAAACGAACCTTGGCCACGGTGATAACCGGAACCATGACCCTTAGGACCAATATGGTGGCCATAGCGTTTAATAGTGCCAGAATAACCTTTACCTTTAGAGGCTCCAATGACATCAATTTTTTCTCCGGCAACAAATAAGTCAGCTTTTAAGACATCTCCGACTTTATAATTCGTTAATTCATCGCCCTTAAGCTCACGAATGATTTGCTTTGGTGCAACATCAGCCTTTTTGAAATGACCTCTTAAAGGTGAATTAACGCGGCTTTCTTTTTGTTCTTCAATACCAACTTGAAGAGCATCATAGCCATCTTTTTCTTTAGTCTTCACTTGTAAGACATAATTAGGAAGAACTTCAACGACAGTTACAGCATACATTAAGCCATCTTTAGCGAAGACTTCTGTCATGCCCATCTTGCGTCCAATAATTGCTTTCATACTAGACTATCTCCTTCCTATAATTTGATATCGATATCAACTCCACTAGGAAGATCGAGACGACGAAGCATTTCGACAGTATCTTTCGTAGGATTAGTAATATCGATTAAACGTTTGTGGGTACGAATTTCGAATTGCTCACGGCTATCTTTGTATTTATGAACAGCACGCAAGATTGTATAAACTTGTTTTTCCGTCGGTAGCGGAATAGGGCCGACCACATTAGCCCCAGTCTTCTTCGCAGTCATAATGATTTTCTCAACACTTAAGTCAAGGATCTTATGGTCATAAGCTTGAAGACGAACCCGAATAGATTTTACTTTTGCCATGAATTATTTCCTTTCTAACAGACTTTTAGCGTTTACTATTTGAATTACCTGATACGAGATTCATGACAACGCCTGCTTGTGTATCAGCAACCTCAAATAGTCAAGAGTGCGCTAACGAAAATGAGTTTACTATTATATAAAATATAATGCAAGAAAAAAATTTAAAATATTACATTTAATCGACTAAAAAAAATTCGCTGCGAATTAATAAATAAATTATTGATTTTTTAATTATTTTTCAATTTTTTCACTTTCGGATGGGTGTTTAATGTCGATAGGCTTGTACCACTTATCCATCTCTTTGCGATTAGTTTTTTGATCAGAAAAAGCATAATTTTCTAAATAAGAGAATTTATCATGAATAATTTTCGTTAGTTGTGAAATGGTGTTTTTATCAGCGAGTTCTTCACTTGTAAAATAATCCTTAGGATCAAGACGAGGAAGGATATAAATATGGTTCATTTTGAAGGGTTTATGTTGATATTTCATGTAATAAAAATAAATAGGCGCATTTCCAGAAAGCGCAAAATAAGCAGCCCCATCCTCTAGTGGCAACATCTTTTTGCCGCGAGTTAGATGACCTTCAGGATATAGTGCAACAACGCCATGGCCTCTTAAATAATTTATGGTCGTCATAAAACAACGCGGATCATTAGCGCCATGTTGACGATGATAAATGATGCATCCAATGCCCTTAAAGAACCACTTAAATTTAAAAGTGGCATCTTCAGCCATAATTACGTGGACACGGCGATAGCCATAATGAATCATGATGGCTGGTGGATCATAAAAAGTTCGATGGTTAGATAAAATAAGCCCACCACCTTTAATATTTAAATCTTTTTTTCTATTTGCCCCATCCAGATAATGAAACTTAGTAGGAAAAACGATATATGTTAAAGGTATAAAGATTAAACGAACAATTTCTAAAAGCCACCAGTGAAAATTAATAAAGCCATAAACTGGCACACTTTTATAAACGCGTAATTGCTTTTTTAATTCGTTTACTTTGTTTTGCAATAAAAGTAAAAATCGATCAATCTCTTCCTTGGACGGGTTGCTTGATTTAATGTAATCACGAACATATATTTTTTGCCCAATGATAATTCGCGATCTTTTTTTAGTACCGGCATTATTTTCTAAATAGGTAGGAATAATCGGTTTATTAGATTTTAAAGCTAAATAAACAACCGCTGGTTGAAAAGGATTTAAGGTTTTAGTTTTGTTAAATCGGCCTTCGGGAAATAAACCTATATAACCGCCTTTTTCTAAAATTTTAAGACTTTCACCCATAAAGGACATGTCTTGCAAATTGCGTTTTACTTGAATGGCGCCGATTAGATTTAACATTCTACCCCAAGACTTCTTACGGTAAAAATCTTCACCGACTAACATATGGATATATTTTCGCCAAAACGCAAGTAATAAAATAAAAAAATCAGCCGTTGATGTATGGTTAGCAATTATAATAGCACCTTCCTTATTTAACTTAACTTTTTTCCAAGGATTAAGATGATATTTCCTCAATCTTAAAAATAAGGCAAAAAAAGGTCCACCAGTAATTTTTGCAAACATACGAAATAAAAATTTCATTTTTTAATATGCTCTTTTCGTTCTAATAAAGAATATTTGCAGCCGCAATAAAGCTGCTGATATAAAGAATATTCTTCTTTCATTTTTTTGACAATTAGATTTCCGTTCTTTTTCTTAAAATCACTATATAAATATTTTGTATTTGGATAAACTTGTTCTAATTTAGCGCCTATTTCATTAATTTTTAAGGAATTTTTGAAACGAGAAACACTTAAGGTTGTTGTAAAATATTCATAATCATTTTCAGATGCGTATTTATAGGATTCATCCATTCTTTTTTCATAACACATAAAACAACGTAAAGAACCTTCTTTATAATCTTTATAATCATCAAGAAATTGTTCATAAGACGCCAAATTATATGGAGGTATTATTAAATTTACCCGATAACCTTCTTTTAGATCAAATTCTTTTAAAAATCTTTTTAGTTCATTTAGCCTTTTCAAATATTCTTCTTCTGGATAAATATTTGAATTAGCATAGTAAATCGTCACCTCAAAATATGGGCATAAATAACGTAGAGGATAAGAGGAGCAAGGCGCACAACAAGCATGCAATAATAACCTTGGTTTGCGGTGATTTTTTTGCAAATCGCTTATAATTTGTTCGCCAATTAAATGATAGTTGACCTTATTCATCATAAATAAACATAGCGTCGCCAAAACTAAAAAAACGATATTTCTCTTTCACAGCATGACGATACACTTCTAAAGTGAATTCCATTCCCATAAAAGCACTGACAAGCATAATTAAAGTAGATTTAGGCAAGTGAAAATTAGTGATTAAAGCATCGATAGCGCAATAGCTATACCCCGGATAAATAAAGATATTAGTTTCTTCTTTGCTATCTTTAAAACAACCATATTTAGAAAAATTTGCTTCGAGGGTTCTAGTCGAAGTAGTACCTAAGGCAATTATGCGTCGATGCTCAGTTTTTGCCTTATTTAGTTGCTTAGCAACCATAGGAGATATCTCATAATATTCACTATGCATATGATGTTCTTCAATTGTTGCTGCTTTGACCGGGCGAAAGGTTCCTAAACCAATATGTAAAGTTATATCTAAAATTTCAACGCCTTTCTTTTTAAGTTGGCTAAATAAATCTTCGGTAAAGTGAAATCCAGCTGTTGGCGCAGCGCTTGAGCCCGCCACTTTTGCATATACAGTTTGATAACGATCATTATTCAATAATTGTTTATGAATATAAGGGGGTAACGGCATTTTGCCGACCTCTTCAAGTCGTTCTAAAAATATCCCTTGATAATAAAATTTATACAAACGTATGCCTTCATCTTTCACCTCTATACATTCTGCTTTTAATGTGTTATTACCGAAATGAATGATACTACCTTTTTTAACCGCCTTTGCATTGCCTGTTAAGGCCTCATGAACATCATTACCTAAATCTTTTAACAAAAGTATTTCCACATGAGCGTTTGTCCCCCCTTTAATTCCAAAAAGACGAACTGGTAAAACTTTAGTGTTATTTCTAACTAGAACATCGCCAGGATGAAAGTAATCAATAATATCTTTAAAAATTTTATCTTGATAGGTTCCATTTTTTTTATTGACGACAAGTAAGCGCGACTCTGAACGAACAGCGCTTGGCTCTTGAGCTATCAATTCTTCAGGCAAGTCATAATCAAAATCATTGATATCCATTAGAAACCTCTTTCTGATCCAAACTTTTCTAAAACTGTTTTTTTAAATTCTAAAAATCGATCTTCTTTAATTGCTAAACGCGCCTCTTCAACTAAAGAAATTAAAAATCTTAAATTATGAATCGATAATAATCTTTTGCCAAAACTTTCGTCAGTTACATATAAATGTCTTAAATAAGCTTTGGTAAAATTTTTGCAAGTATAGCAATCACATTCATCATCTAAAGGTGAAAAATCTTCGCGATATTTCGCGTCGCGGATATTTACACGACCTTTATGGGTTAATAATGCTCCATGACGAGCAAGCCTAGTCGGTAAAACGCAGTCGAACATATCAACGCCTTTTTCAATACCTTCTAAAATGTAATCGATACTTCCTACCCCCATTAAATAACGGGGTTTTTCCAAAGGCAAATATTTCACGGAATAATCGACCATCTTACTATAAACTTCTTTTGGTTCACCAATTGAAGTTCCACCGATTGAGTAACCATCAAAATTCATTTTGCCTAATTCTAACGCACACATTTTTCTAAGATCTTCATATTCCCCACCTTGCACAATTCCAAAAAGCGCTTGCTGAGGATTATTATGAGCTTCTAATCCTCTTTTGGCCCATCGAAGTGTTCGTAAAGTTGATTCCAATACGTACTCATGACTAGCAGGATAAGGGATACATTCATCAAAAGACATGATGATATCCGCGCCTAATTTATTTTCAATCTCAATAACTTTTTCGGGAGTAAAATTTAACATGGAACCATCGAGGTGAGATTTAAAAGAAACACCATCTTCATCGATCTTACGATTATCCATTAAAGAAAAAACTTGAAAACCACCAGAATCAGTCAATATTGGCCCATCATAATTCATAAACTTATGAAGGCCTCCTGCCTTTTTCACAATATCTTCACCAGGTCGCAAATGGAGATGATAGGTATTCGCTAAAATGATGCCACTGCCAATTTCCTTTATTTCTTCAGGTGAAAGTGTTTTTACACTAGCTAAAGTACCAACCGGCATAAAACAAGGAACTTCAACATTACCATGGGGGGTATGCAAAATTCCATAACGAGCGTGAGAATTTTTATCTTGATGTAAAATTTCTAGGTAAAAGTTTTTCATAGCACTATTCGCCACTAAATTCAGCAAATGACATAAATTTTTTGTTTCTATTCTCTTTGGATGATAAAACTTTAATAAAGACCAAATTATCTTTAGAATCAATAGGAAAATGCTCGATTTTTAGCACTTTGCCAATTATCATATTTCGAGAATTATTTATGAGAATTGCAGACTTATCTAATGTAAAATCAATATTTTTTAACTTATTTTTTTCATCGGAATGTCCTTCCCCCATCATCTTGGCAATATCGTCTTGGTCGCTTGCTAAAGCCGAGATTCCAATAACATCATCAACCGCTAAATTATTTCCGGTCACTGATTGTGAGCCTAATAGGCAAACGATAATATCATAATCAACCATCATCCCCCAGGCAAAAGTCATGCCATAGTCAACATTATTTTTACGATAAGCAATTATATTTACACCTGAATTTAATAAGTCCATTTTAATCTCCGATCATTTTTAGCCATATAATAGTACCACTTTTAATTCAATTCGACTATCGATAATTAATTATCATCACTAATGACACTAGCAATTAATGGAGCAATCGATAAAACGACAATATTATCCAAATTTTTCTCTACAGTATCAGTTACAATTACTTCTTTAATATCTTTGACGAAAGTATTACTAGATAAAACAGCGTGAGTCGCTACAACATAGACTTCTTTTGCACCACATTGCAGCAGTTTTTCAGTAGCGTTATTAATCGTCATACATGTATCAATAATATCATCGATAATGACACATATTTTATTTTTAACATCACCAACCAAATTGGTAACTTCACACTTGTTCGGGGCGGGACGACGCTTATCAATTACTGCCAAAGAAGCACCATCAAACATTGAACATAAATCGCGAGCTCTCAAAGAGGAACCATGGTCTGGTGAAACAATTACTAAATTATGATAATCGACATGCTTCTTTATAAACAATTTAGATAAATAATCTGCAAATAAATCATTTGGACTAATTTCATAAACCGGGCAAGAGAAAAATCCTTGAATTTGTGAGGTGTGCAAATCGACCGTTATAATACGATCAACACCAACAGCTTGATAAAGTTTAGCGACCATCTTCGCGCTTATCGGTTCGCCTTTTCTGGCAACGCGATCTTGCCTAGCGTAACCATAATAAGGCATTACTACAATTATTTCCTTTGCATTATTCTGCTTTAAGGAATCGATAAAAACAAGAAGTTCGAAAATGTGCTCGGTTGCCGGTTTAGCGGTCGATTGAATAATGTAACATTTTTTGCCACTAACATTAGATAATGTTCTAGCCATTATTTCACCGTCAGCAAAATGTTCTAATTCGACTTTGCCAATTTTTAAGTTTAGAATCTTAGCAACCTTTTCAGTTAATTCTTTATTCGCAGATAAATGAAACAAAACGACATTATTCAACATGAAATTACCTCCTAAATTTAATAGCGGTCAAAACAATTTGTTTGCTCAACCTAGCCCCCTCTAAACATTCGCATTGATAATTTTCATTAAATTTTCTTAGATAATTTAGCCTCACTTTGGTCGGCAAATAATATAAAAGATCATTTTCAATAAATTGGTTTGGATTATGTTCATCACTGACATAGTTATCTAAATAATAAATGCGCTTTTTAAAATATAAAAAGTTTTCGGGTAAATAATTTAAAGCGACTTTATAATATCGCGCGAAAGATTCAATAATAAATAAAGCGTAAAATTCTTCGTCATTCAGCTCGCGCTTTAATAATATATCCTTTAAATTATCGCCTGAAAGATTTTTGAATACTAAGAAACCGTTTCGATTATCTTTTTTAATAAGTTTAGGTAAATTTATGGCTGATTCTTTTAATTTAATATAGTTTTTTAGATAATTATTGTAGGCATCGAGATTTTTAAAACAAAATGCCTTAAATGTTTGATTATGATGTTGAACAATATTGATAATATAATCATCATTTTCGGCAATAGTTTCAAGTAAATCATATAATCGATGATGTATTAAAATCTTATCCATATTTTAATTATAACCAATTTGTATTATAGTTATTTTTATGAAATTCTACATTAATTTAGCAAAAAATGAGAAAATCATCGATATTAATAATAAACAAGACTACCAAAAAATACCATATTCGTTTTGTTATCTTGAAGACTTAAGCATTAAAAATTTATTTTTGCTTAAAAAAGCAAGGAAAAATCACATTCCAAATATTGTCAACGGATCATTATTATTAAAAGAAATAAGCAAACAAAAGACATTCTTTAAAAAAGAATATTTAAAATATTTATTTAACCATTATTTGAGATTAGTTGATTTAATGATATTCAATAATGAAGAAGATAAAAAAATAATCGATGATTATAATTTTGACATTAAAACTTTAGTCATAGGTTTTTCAATAAAATTAGTTGAATATGTATCTAAAAAATACTATCAACCCGCTAGAGAACATCTCCTATATGAAATAGTAAAATTTGCTGTCGTTGGAGTTGTTGCCACTTTAGTAGATTATGGTTCTTATTCCCTGTTTTCAAATGTAATATTTAAAAACGCTACAATATTATCAGATGAATGGATTACGGCTATTTGTACAATGATTGGGTTTTTAATTGGAGTAATAATAAATTATTTATTGTCCGCTTTTTGGGTATATAAAAATATTGATCAAAAAGTTACAAAACGAAAATCATTCAAAACTATTATGGTATTTGTGATTTTGAGTGCAATCGGCTTATTAATAGGAATTGGCCTAATGGAAATCTTTTATTTAATAGGAGAGAATTTGCTTCATATTGATATAAATAAATGGGCCAATAAAATATTTACACCCGATTGGAATTTTATGATATTTTTCTGGTTTACATTCTTTTTTGCTTTAAAAACGTTGGTTAGTATGATTTGGAATTATATTTCACGAAAATTGTTTATTTTTAAAAGCAAAATTAAATCGCATCTAAAAGATATAAATATTGAAGATTTAAAATAAAATATTAATGTTTTGCGGAAGATTTAATATTCGCGGTACTCCCAATTCCTTTTGCGAAAAAACGATTTTTTAGGATAACGAACTTTGTTTAAATCTTCCCATTTTCTTAATCGCCACATCCAGTTAGGTTCACCAACTGTCCCAGGTGTATTAATTCGTCCACGATTATCGAGCTTCATTAAATCTTGTAAGGGAATAATAGTCATCTTACTATCAATTGTAAAAACATAACGCATTAATAGATCGAATAATGAACCATATTGATAATTCAATTTTCTTTTTAATTTAAAAATTTGATCTTCATTTAACGATTTAAACCAACCATAAAGTGTTTCATTATCGTGCGTGCCACTATAGACAATCATATTTTTATTACTATGCGCATTATCATCAAAAATAGTAAATTGAACAATAAACATACCGGGGAGATTCAAGCGGTCGCGTAGCTCTAAAACACTAGGAAATAATTCGCCTAAGTCTTCAGCAATCAACCTAATTTCAGGCATCTTTTGATATAACGCTCTAAAGAAATCATCGCGTGGTCCAATTCGCCACTCACCAATAATTGCATCTTCTCTACCTTGAGGCACAACATAGTAAGTATCAAAAGCCCTAAAGTGGTCTATTCTTAAATAATCACATAGCTTTGCTAAATATGTCGTGCGTTCAACCATAAGGCGATAATCATTCTCTTTCATTTTCTCAAAATTATAAATTGGCGAACCCCATAATTGACCTTTGTCAGAGAAGGCGTCCGGTGGTACTCCAGCTACTAAATAAGGTACATTGTTTTCATCGAGTAAAAATTGATCGCGATTAAGCCAAACTTCCATTGAATCCAATCCAACATAAAAAGGCATGTCAGCAATAATTTCGATTCCTTTTTTATGGGCGTATTTTAAAACATTTTTCCACTGCTTTAAGGCTATATATTGCATAAAGATAATAAAATTAATTTGATCTAAATAGGCGCGAGGCACATGATTGTGTTCATTATAATATTCTCTTTGCCATTTTGGCCATTCTAACCATGGCCTTTGATCATTCATATCTTTGAAGACAGTAAAGGTAGCAAATTTACTAACCCAGGGATTTTCTTCTTTAAAGCGTGATAATACACGGGGGTGTAATTCCATAAACTTTTTATAAGCTTTATACAAATATGGTTTCTTAAACTCTCCAATCTTCCAAAAGACACATTGTCTTGCGAACTTCGCGTAATCAGGAGTTCGTTCAAGTAGCCCCTCCTCCGTTAATAAATCTAAAGAAATATAACGATAATCTAAAGCAAAAGACGAAGTAGACATATAAGGAGATTCCCCAGGTCCTAAGGGATTAAGTGGTAACACTTGCCAATAATGATATCTTTGCTTTTTTAGATAATCGATAAAATAAAAACTCGCTTCCCCAAAGTCACCTATCCCATGGCGAGAACATAGGGAGGCAACGGGCATCAAAACCCCAAAATTCTTTTTCATATCTATATTAAAAAATACTTAAAATATTTTTGCAATAATGAAAATGATTATTGTTATAGAAAATAGGACAAACAATGTATTAAATTCTTATATTAAGTCAAATTTTTTTAATGTATTATAAACTCCGTCTTCTTCAATGTTTTCACAAACATAAAACGAAGAATCCTTCACTTCTTTTTTTGCGTTACCCATTGCGATAGAGAATTTTACTTCATTAAACATTGTGATATCTGCTAAATCATCACCGAAGGCCATCGCTTCATCTTTTCGATAGCCAAAATAGTTTAAAACGGTTTTAACACCATCACCTTTTTTATATGAAGCGCTTGATAAATCAACACCATAATCATCAAAACGATAATATTTAATTTTAGAAGGCAGTTCTTTAATTAGAATATCATCATATTCACTAGGAGCAAACAATAGACAAGTTACAACATCTTCTCCTTCATAATCTTTAACTTCTGGCATATCTTCATAATAAACCGCGAACAACTTATCAACATAATCGTTTTTAGGGGCAACCAAATAAACATTTTTTGGACAGACATATTCCATTGTTAAATGATGAGATTTGATAACTTCGATTGTTTTGATCATATCTTCGCTAGCAATTTTTTCTAAACGAACAATTTCGTCATCAATTATCACTAACGATCCATTACTGGTGATTAATCCATCTGGATTCAAATACGCAAATAGGCCAAGCGTCTCTACCGAATGATAACTTCGCGAAGTACAAATAAAGATTTTTACACCTAACTTTTGAGCTTTTTTAATAGCTCGTAGAGATTTCATGTTGAAAGATTTAACTTTATGATCATAAATCGTCCAATCGATATCAAAAAAGATTATCTTAATCATATTTTTATTCTACAAATTTTAAAAGAACTTAAGCAATAAAAAGATAATCGTGTATAATAAAATAGATGGACAAAAACAACCCGTTATTTTATGAAGATAAAAAACCTGAAAAGGGCGACATATTAGCCGTTCAAAGAAAAAATGCGATTTATATTCATTATGGAATTTATGTTGGAAACAATCAGGTTGTGCATTTTTCTGGTCCGATTGGCGACGATGTCAACAATCCTGAAAATGTTCAAATTAGAAAAACTACATTAGATAATTTTCTTCGAGGTGATCCATTAAAAATACAAGTCATTGACGAAGAAAGAAGAAAATTTACTCCCGATCAAGTCGTTCAAAGAGCATTGGACTGTGTTGGCAAATCAGAAGTCGTCACTGGAAAATATAATTTTGTCATGAACAATTGCGAACAT